>JAVYRZ010000002.1:82600-118146 GCA_038729465.1 Thermoplasmata archaeon | reverse complement strand
CTTGCTCTTTTGAATCTTCTATTTCATACACTATTTCTGCTATGTATCCTACACCCTGTGGCACTATTCTAACCTCTCTTAAATTTACCTCCTTTAATCTGGTCTCTAGCTCTAGATTAATTAATCTTGGAAATTTTAATAATCCATTTTCTATTATACACTGCTGATTTGTGAATATTAAAATATGCTCGCTGTCCTTTTTCTTGTATTTTGGCAGTTTTGGTATTTCTATAAACTTTTCAGAACGCTTTTTCCATTTTTTTATGGATCTGAAAAATGAGTTCCAAGACCGATCCAGCAATCGGAGAATCTGCTGTGAAGTAGCTGCTGGTAACGATCGATAGTTCTTAGAACTATTCATAATTTTATCAAGATCATTGTATCTGATCCACCATTTATTATGAAAAAACTCCTGCCTTATTATATAATTAGCTTTATTGTAAAGATTTTTAGAGAGATGTGTAAGTTTTCGAAGTTCATCATTTTCACAAATCTGGATCTGCTCTGTTCTTTTAACTTTCATAATACATCTCAATTAAATGGTGTTTTCTTTTTGAACAACAGTGCAATAATGATCCTATTTTTATAAGTCCTTTCATCCCTTAGTTTTCATTGTTAATATCTTAGCATACATATGATATATAGTTATCACTTTTTCTAACTATAAAGCATTTTTTATTCTTCTTATGCCTTCTTCAATATTTTCAGTATTTGTAGCAAAAGAGAATCTAACATGATCTTTCCCATTTTCACCGAACGCAGATCCTGGGGTCAGGCTAACCTGAGCTTTATCAAGCAGATATTCAGTGAATTCTAAATCATTCATATTTTTATAATCAAATTTTGGGAATATGTAAAATGTAGCTTTGGGTACCTCAAACTCGAAAATACCGAGCTCTTTTAATAACTTAGATATAAGATTCCTCCTTTTTAAAAATTCAGCAACCATGTTTTTTACTGTTTGCATATTTTTAAACGCGTTTACTGCCGCATACTGCGCAAATGATACTGAACAGGTAATTGTCTGTTGCTGTAACTTATTGATCTGATATATTTCAGGTTCAGATGCTATCAGGTACCCCAATCTCCAGCCAGTCATGGCATAAGATTTTGAAAAACCATTTACTATTATTGTATGATCTAGATTTTTGTCAAATGAGCCAATTGAAACATGCTCTCCTTCATAAATTATCTTCTCATAGATCTCATCCGATAATATTATTATATTGTTATCTTCAGCAATATCATTTAAAAACCTGAGATCGTCAACCGATAAAATAGATCCTGTAGGATTTGAAGGTGTATTTATAAGTATCATTTTTGTGTTTTTATTTAATTTCCGCTTGATTGATTCTTGATCTAGAGCATATCCATTGGATTCATCTAATGTGTAAGATACTGGTTTTCCATCATTTAGTTTAACCATCTCATGATATGAAACCCATCCTGGATCTGGCAAAAGTACCTCATCGTTTTTATTGATATGCGCAGCAATCGCCATATATAACCCCAACTTTGTGGGTGTTACTATCACGTTCTTATAATTGGCATTAACTTTATTTTCAACTGTGTATTTATCTGCAATCGCCATACGCAAAGGTTCAATGCCATTTGAATTTGTATAATGTGTTTTCCCCTCAAGCATTGCCTTATATGCAGCATTTATAATATCCACCGGCGTTGCGAAATCCGGCTCTCCTACTGAAAAAGATACAATATTTAATCCTTTTTTTCTTAGCTCTTCCTCCTTATTCATTAAACTAACGGTAGAGGATTGCTCAATTTTCAGTACACGATCAGAAAACATAACAGGTGAATCTCTAAGCGATATATATAATTTTACCTTCTGGTACTCTCTGTCAACTATTGCAGGATATCATCCTTCATAAAGTTAACTTTTCATAGATATAAAAAAATAGATCCAGTAGCTTATAAATATATATTCATTTTGTTACCTCCAAATGTATATTCTTTATTTTTCGGTACTTTAGAGCAATCTCAAAATTTGAATCTGACACTAAAAAGAATATGTCTCAGATATAATAATATCTGGGTTATAATTTATGTTAATGATCAATGCAGATTTTCGGTGCAGTTCCATGATCGATAACCTACCATTTTGGGCTATTTTCTAGTGTTGAAAATCTGGCAATCTTGTTTTTCATTACCAGATCACTTTAGAAAATCTGGAAAAATGTTATATACAGATTCTGCATTCATATACATTATGTTCTGTCCTAAATGTGGTGCTTTAATGTATCCTTCTGGAGGTAAATTAGTATGCAAAAAATGTGGATATTCAGAGGATATTGGAAATAAGGATATTAGAGTTGTTGAAAAAAGCAAAGAAAAAGAGTTGATCGTTATTACGGAAGAATTAAATACACTGCCTGTGGATGACAATGTTACCTGCCCAAAATGCGATCAAACTGGAGCGTATTATATGATAAGGCAGACCCGTGCATCGGATGAACCTGAAACCAGGTTTTATATCTGCAAGCATTGTGGATATAAGTGGAGAGAATATTAGGCGTATCCATACCCATCTGTTTTCTTGTCAGGCTGTTTAGGGGGCATGAATTGTGCTGGTGGTGGAGTAGGTGGGGGCAATCTAACTTCTTTTGAAAGGCATGTTGCCTCGATTATGCAGTTGTTTATGATAACGCCATGAATCTCATTTACGTTCTCGTCAGGAATTCTTCTTTTTTTAGTCCATTCTTCTTCTAGTTTGCCTGCGTCACCTTCATAAATCAAAGTGCCTTCAATAGATATAGATCCTATACCAGCATAGGTCGCAGTGTACCTGAACGTTATTTCTGCGGTTTTATCATCAATCTTCTTAATAGAGTTAATTGTACTGTTATTGTCTATTCTCACTTCAAAGCTCATATTTTCCGGTTTTATAAATCTCTTTGCCTCTATTGCATCTATCTGAAATAATTTAATCATTTTTTATCACCATTAAATCTAGAAAGATATATATCTTGAATTATAAAAACTCTTTTAAAGCCTCATCTTTATTGATCTGTATCTTATCTTTACTCAGGTTCACAGTTTTTAATACTGGATCAAGATCCTCATATTTCGGTCTTGATATTTCATAAAAAATGCCAATAGGTATTTTTTCAGTTTCTAATGCTTTATTGTAAGCATATGAAAAATCTGTTATGTGCTCTTCGTCAAGTTTGTATGTTTTCTGCTTAAAATATTCATAAGTATCTAGTTTGTTCCATGTAATGCAAGGGCTCATCACATCTATTAAAGAGAAACCTTTATGCTCTATGGCCCTTTGTATCAGCATTTCTAGGTGAGCCAGCTCTCCTGAAAAGCCTCTAGCTACAAATGTAGCTCCTGCACTTAGAGCTATTGTTAATGGATTTATCGGATACTCTACATTTCCATAAGGTGTGGTCTTTGTTATCATTCCAAGCTCTGACGTTGGAGATGCCTGACCAGTAGTTAACCCAAATATTTGGTTGTCTGAAACAATGTATGTTATATCCACATTTCTTTTTGCCGCGTGGATAAGATGATTTGTGCCTTCAAAATACCCATCTCCATCACCTCCATATGCAATTACTGTTAAGTCTGGATTACTCCATTTAATTGCCTGCGCTACAGGCAATAATCTCCCGTGAATACCATGGAAACCGTATGTGTTTAGATATTCAGGCATGTTGCTTGAACATCCGATCCCAGATACTGTAACAACGTTATATGGCTCTATATTTAGTTTTGAGAGCACTGATCTTATTGCATTGTGCTGTGCAAAATTGCCACAGCCAGGGCACCAGTCTGGCTTAACGCGAGGGTGAACATAAATTTTCTGATCCATAATTATAGCGCCTCCTTATTTAAAATCAATTTTTTAATCTCTTCTCTTAAATCTTTTTCATAAAATGGTTCTCCATCATATTTAGTTATTACTTTCAGTGGCGTCAATCCAAAATTAGATCTTATTAACCTTGCTAGCTGACCTGTATAATTATTTTCGACTACCACAAACCTTCTATTTTTTAATTTATCTTTAATATCCGGATTCATGGGGTAAGGTCTGTTTATCTCTAAAGCACCTACCTTATATCCTTCTTTTCGCAATGATTCTACTGTTTCTTCTACTACACCCTGTGTAGAGCCCCACTGAACAATTATGAACTCTGCATCATTGAGCATGTATTCAGGTGTGGCAGGCATAGTTTTTATATATTCCTCCAGTTTTCTCATTCTCTTTTCTACAGACTTGCCCCTTAATATAGGGTCTAAGACCGCATCGCTTATGACATCCCCATATTCATTATGCTCATCGCTATCCTCTTCATGCATCAGGTTCATCGTTCCGGGCATGGCTCTGTAAGAGATTCCATCATCTGTATATTCATACCTTTTATAATCTGTAAATTTAGAGTCCGCGATCTTGCCACGATCTATATTATAATCAAAGTTAAAGTCAGTAACAGCTTCCATTCTTTCTGCAAGATAGAGGTCAGACATAACAATAACAGGCAATTGATATCTTTCTGCAAGGTTAAATGCTTCTCTTGTACAGTAAAAGCAGTCCTCTACATTTCTGGGTGCAAGAATAATCTTTGGATATTCTCCCTGTGATGCTCCCAAAACCTGATTGAGGTCTGATTGCTCTGTTTTTGTTGGCAATCCTGTCGAAGGCCCTGCTCTCTGTGCTTCGTAAACAACTAAAGGTATCTCCATCATGCCAGCCATTCCTAATGCTTCGGTCATCAAGGCAAATCCACCACCAGAAGAACCGGTCATGGCTCTTATTCCAGCATAATTAGCGCCAATAGCCATATTTATTGCCGAAATTTCATCTTCTACAACTTTTACGAGAATCTTATATTTAATTGCATGATTTGCTAGCCAGTGCAAAGCAGAGGATGCAGGAGTCATAGGATATGCAAAATATGCTTTCATACCAGCAGCTACTGCGCCCAATCCAACCGCTTCTCCTCCGCCCATCAAATATGTTTTTCTATCTGTAATTCTTAATGAAGTAACAAATGGTTCCAATAAATAAGAGTTATAACCGTCTATTAGGGCATCTTCGTTTTCTGTAACGATTTTACCTTTAGCCCCAAACTGTTCTTCTATTATTTTCCGCATTGGTTCTATCTCGAATCTTATTGCCTTGATAAGTGAGCCTAATGCGACCATATTTCTTACTAATGTATTCGAGCTATGCTTTTTTGCGATCGCAGATAATGGTAATTCTCTGAATCTTGGATCTTTTGTTCCTATCTTCAGACTTTCATCAAATATTGCAATACCGTCTTTCGCCAGCGGCGCCGCACCGCCCTCATTTATTTTTTCATTGGTATGCCTGAAAACGCCGTCACTTGTTAAAGATATAAGTATATGCAAATCGTTTCCATGAGTTTTTACTTTATCATTTGATACCCTTATCTGATACCAACTTTGCCCACCTCGAATCAGATCCTGATAGTAATTGTAGGTGAACACATATAATCCGTTTCTCTGAAAATATTTGGCTAGCATAGTTCCTGCAGACTGCACTCCATCTCCTGCAGCCCCCGCTATTCTAATTATTAAATCATTCACATTTTTCACCAGCTTGTAACATAAAAGTCATAATTATTATTTAAATTCTATGATTTTTTGAATATTATTTTTTAAAAAGTATTCCATAGATCATATCGCGTGATTAAATTATAGAAACCTAACAAACAATATATAAAATATGCTCGAAAAAAAAAGAAAAATATTAAATATTGCGGGCGGTATTAACATATTTATGATATCAATAATAGGTTCCGGAAGAGTAGGTGCAACAACTGCCGCTTTTTTAATGTTTGGTGATGTGGATAACAACATCACACTGATAGATGTGGTTGAGGGAGTACCACAGGGAGAAGCTTTGGATCTAAATCACACAGCCGCAATACTTGGTAAGGCTGTGACCTTAAAAGGCTCAAATAACTTTGAAGACATAAAAGGTAGTGATATAGTTATAGTAACCGCTGGATTGGCCAGAAAACCAGGAATGACCAGAGAAGAGCTTGCTGCCAAAAATGCGGAGATTGTGTCTGGTGTGGCAGAAAATATTAAAAAATATGCTCCTAATGCAATAGTAATTATCACCACAAATCCTCTAGATGCAATGGTCACGGTTTTAAACAACAAATTAAAGTTCCCGCGAAATAGAATAATAGGGTTTAGTGGTATATTGGATTCCAGGAGAATGGCCTATTACTCTGCACAATATATAGGTATTTCTCCAGCAGCTATAATGCCTTTGGTTTTAGGACAGCACGGAGAAAACATGTATCCTGTACCTGAATTATCCATGGTCTATGGAAAGAGTCTTAAATCTTTTCTCACCGAGGAACAGTATGGAAAAGTTGTGAAAGATACCGTAAATGCTGGTGCTACTGTAACAAATCTGAGAAAATTCAGCAGTAACTGGGGCCCGGCCGCAGGAATTTTACTGATGGTTGATGCTATAAAGAAAGACCGAAAAATAGCTTTAGAAGCTAGTGTGTATCTTGATGGAGAATACGGAGTGAAAAATATATTTGCAGAAGTGCCAGTAATACTAGGAAAAGGTGGCATGGAAAAAATCATAGAGGTTGAATTAACCCCGTCACAGAAAGAACAGTTCATAAAAAGCATAGAAGCAATAAAAGCAAATTTGAAGCAGGTACCTGCAAACTATTTATAAAATCTTCTTTTATTTTTTATTTGTTCTTTAAAGATAAAAAATCAGAAAGATTTTTATCTTAATAATTTAATTACCATGTGAAAGGTGAAAACTACTATGCCAGCATTTATTAGAAGAAAACAGATTAAAACGCTTGAAAAATCAGCAGCTATTGGTACAGAGCCTAGAAAATTCATAGATTTGAACGATTTCGAGCCGGGTGTTGAAAGCACTGCATCAGGTCCTATAATTAAGATCGCAGAGATCTCCAGATTTGAAGATCTTAATTCGGTTACAGATGTAGTATATAATGGAGATATCTTGGTTATAGATTACAGTATACTTGCAAGTGACGAACTAACGCTGAGAAGAATTGTTGGAGAACTGAAGAATGTCGCGAAGGATGTTAATGGAGATGTGGCAGGTATTGGAAAGAATTTGTTGTTTTTAACTCCTTCTGGTATGAAAATAGACAGAAACAAAATCAAGATTGGTGCCAAACAATAAATGTTGTATTTCGAGTGATCCATCAATGTTATCCATAAAATTCGCGGGATCTGGAGGACAGGGTGCTATACTTGCAGGTATGATACTTGGCAAAGCTTGCGCAATATATGAAGACAAAGAAGTGGTGTTTACTGAGAGTTATGGTGCAGAAACCCGGGGCGGATTTTCCAGCTCTTCAGTGATTTTGTCTGACACGAAGATAGACTATCCGTATATTATAAACGCTGATATTCTTGTTGCAATGTCTCAAAAAGGCTATAATACGTTCAAAGATATATTGAAAGAGGATGGGTTGTTAATATACGAAAAAGATCTGGTAAAAATAAATGCTGAGAAAAACAGTAAAGGTATATCCGCTACAAATATTGCAAAAGAAAATCTTGGAAAAACCATATATGTCAATCTGGTCATTCTTGGATATCTGACAAGAATTACAAAGATTGTGTCAGAAAAAGCAATGATTAATGCTATTAAAGATTCTGTGCCAGAAAAAACATTTGAGGCAAACAAAAATGCATTTTATCTTGGATTTAACGTCTCAAATTAGTTTTAAAACTTTCATCTTTTGAAATCCAACAATGATCTTATAATACCCTTTAAATTTGTTATCTATTTTTTCAGAGCCTGTATCTATTTTTAAAAATTTTAAATTCATTATTTTCTGCTCTGTGGCTACTATAATAAGATCTTTCTTTTCAAATCGCTCAAGCACTTTTTCGGAAATCTGAAGGTTTCCGCGGCCAAGTATAAAACCTTGGTTTCCAATGGGAGATAATATAATTTTTTTATTACTGTAATTTTTAATTAACTCTAATATTTTTTTTTCATTAAGATCTTTTCCAACCAGTTCTCTATTGTAAATAGCATCAATTCCTAGCAAAGTTCCTGACAAGTTATAAAGCTCCAATATCTTCTTTGCAGTAGTTCCCGCTCCTATCAGATACAATGTATCCGAACTCATCGTATCGTAAAGGTACTCTGCAATACCTTGCTTACTTTCTTCCTCATCAACGCCATAATACTCAGCTTTACTCTGCTGCATTAGATCAGGTATATATATGGTATTCACCGTTCTGTAAAATTTAATCTTAAGATTGTTTTCAGAGTATGCTTGCTCATCAATATCTAATATCTCAGCCTCTATTCTATCCGCCTCATCTTCTAAAAATTTTTTCAATATTTCTGCCGCTTCCTTAGGCCTGTTTGCAAATACACCAGAATACATCTTCACGCCGCTCGGGATTCCGAGTATTGGCGTATCCTTGCATTCTGATGCAATGTCTCTGGCAGTACCATCTCCACCTACAAAAATTATAAGATCTACATTTAATTTCAATAATTCTTTTACTGCTGCTATCGTATCTGTTTTATCAGTATTCTGCCCCGCAAAATAGACAATGTGATATTTTAAATTCTTGAATTTAAGTGCATTTTCACCCATTTTACCAGAACATGTAAAAAATTCAATGCTGTAAGAGACATGCTCTAAAAACTCTAAAGCTCTATGCTCTGATATCTCTTTTGCACCTAATTTTACGGCCTCTTCTACTTTAAAATCCGTGCCTTTAAGCCCTACTTTCCCACCCATGCCTGCAACTGGATTTATTATAAATCCTATCTTTTTCATATTGCTCATAAACCAACTTAATATCATATAGTTTTCTCTCGTTCGGTGCTGTTAATTCTTCTATGAAAAATGTTTATTTGAAAAGCATCCCTTTTCAATTAGCACAATAGAAATATTGTAGATTGTTCTAATCTGGCGCTCTCTTCTCTCTAAAAGAAGATTTTACCCACCCGCAAACCCATAAATAAAGATTTAAATTAGAACAATAGAGAACCACGATAAAGAATAAGAGTATAAATATAAAATAAACTTGAAAAAATCCTGAAATATTATGGTAAATGAAAGTTTATTCAGTGTTCTTTAGCTTTTTAAAGTTCATATAACTCAAAAGTTTATTTAATGGAAATCCTTCATTCCATTTTAAAATATAGTTACCTTTTGAGGACATTGAAACTTCAGGCAATAACCTATGCAATAATTTCAGGTTTCCGTCCAATTTTTCGACTTTCAGAGCAAATATTCTCCATGGATCTCCTCCAGCCCTCTTGAGCCTGTATGCATAAACAGGAAACACATGTGCACGTTCAGTTTCCTGTATCAGGTGCAATGCCTGATTCTGAGCTCTGCTACTCGCTTCTGCAAATCTTATTACTTCGAACTTTGAGCTTTTCACTTCAATAGGAAATGAAAAATCATCTCTTATGACAACCAGATCTACACCCAAAGATCCGGCAGCTCTAAGAACTAAAAATGGATGTTTTAGCATCGATTGATATCCTGTTTTCTCCTCTTCATTTAGGTTTTTAGATATCCTTTCAATTATCTTATCATTTCCGTTAAGTATCTCTTTTAGTTCACGTTCGTAAACACTCCCGCTCATAAAGTAAGCAATGTGAACGCCTTATTTAAAAATTTTCTGATTTTTCAGCGATTTCATGTTTTTTCAGTTTTTCAAGATAATAGGCACAGCCTATTGCGCCGTTTAGCTGTGGTTCTTCAGGAATAATAACATTGAACTCTGTTTCTTGCTCTATGATCTCTTTTAATGCCTTGTTCTTTGCCACACCGCCAGTAAATATCAAATTCTCTGACCTATATCTTTTCAAAAATGGTTTTATTTTCTCGAAAATGGTCCAGTTCACTCCAGCCATTAATGATTGTTTTGATTTCCCTTCCATTATCTTGGATATTAATTCAGTTTCTGCAAAAACTGTGCAGACCGAATTTAAAATAACTGGATTAGAGTAATAAGAAGATAACTCTTCTATGTCTATATCGAATACTGTGCTCATCTTCTCTAAGAACCTTCCCGTTCCTGCTGCACATTTATCATTAGTGTAAAAGTCGATTATTGCTGAATCCTTAACATAAATTATTTTGAAATCCTGACCCCCAATGTCCAAGATTGTGAAATTTTTTAGTTGTGTTTGCCAAAATGCTCCCAACACATGCGCCCTGATCTCCGGGATGCTTTTTAGACTTGGAACAGAATATCTCCCATATCCTGTCGTAATATAATCTTCCCAGTCTTTTTTAGACCCATATATAAATTTGATAGTAGGCTCTATCTTTTTATATGCAATAGTATGATCCTCTAAATGCACTATTTTTGTAGTAGTGCTACCTATATCCAGTCCTTTATATACCATGTTAAGGGGCATAGCTATTTTCAAATATTTAAATCTGATGTATAATCTTTAGGGATAAACTATTTTTCAGTTAAAGGCTCTTTAACATATAGAAGTGCGATTATCAAGCCTATAAACACGAATATCATTGCTATATAAAAGTTCAATACCAGGCTCAGATATGTTGCAGCTATTATCCCAACAATAGGCCCTATAACCCAACCCCCAGTTTGTGCAGTATTTAACAATGCCTGCCCCCTTGCCATTTTATCTTTCGGAGAGACGCTTGCAATGTATGTCGAACTCCCGATCAGAAAAGCAGACCATTTTATACCAGATATTAACTCTGCAACTATCATTAATTGTGGTGATGGCATTATCGAAAATAGTATGAATGTAATAATATATCCTACAATTCCTATCAATAAAGTGATTCTCTTCCCTAGCTTATCCACTATATATCCCATTAAAGGCATAGTGACCGTAATTGATATTGCTTCTATACCATATAAAAAACCGACCCATTGCTGCCCGAATTTGTCAAAATAGATTGGAAGAAGTGAATATACTTCACCAGATCCTGACATCACAAATAATACTGTAAAAAATATTATTATTATTTTTCTGTTTGTTTTCCACATTTTTATAGCTTCTTTTATGTTTAAAGGCATCCTGCCTGGCTTACCTTCATGCCTAAATACTGGAAACGGTATTTTCGATCTGTCGATTGGTACTTTCTTCTCTTTTATGAATATTATGCCTATTAATGCAGACAGTAAAAGCAATATAAAGGCAATTACAAAAACTGCTTTAACACTGTGAAAATATACTACTGCAGCACTTCCTAGTAAGCTGCCCACCGTGTATCCTAGCTCTGAAAAAGAGTTGAATATGCCAAAATAGATACCGGTATGTGCTCCGGCCATCTCCACTATTAATGCTGATGATGCAGGTGTGCTCATCGATGTAACCATGCCTTGTATGCTCCGATATCCAAGGACTATAAGTGGTGATACAGTTGATGCTATTACATAGTATAGAAAACCAGACCCTAGCACTCCCGTGCTGATAAATATTTTTCTATTGTGGTATTTATCTGACATTTTACCCCATGGATACTGAAACACGCTTGCAAATATATTGTATAAAATTGATAGTAATCCTACAGCCAGTAATGATCCACCAAGAATTTCTATATAAACAGGCAAATATGGCCATGCCATTCCCCAACCTATATTTGCAAGCATGAATGTTACCGATAGGGCAATTAAATTTTTATCCTTGTACCAATCCATATTTATTAAATGATAGACATTGTAAATCCCTTTATTAATATTACGCTAATTTAATATATCTTAAAAAACAGAAAGAGCATGTCAATATCCCCAGCAATATTGTGGTTTATTCGTGCTATAACTATGAAACCATAGTTGCAGTGCAAACATCTTGATTATATTTTTTGGCATTTATAGTCATTTTTATTATCCTTCATTATGATCCGTATTTCATGATATTTCCATACCTATTCGTGATAATAATATTAGATACAGTTTTAAGATAGATATAAGTGTTTGACTGGCAGATTGCACTGATGATAAGAATATTAAGATCTTTAATAAAAATAAATATTTTTAAATTATGCCGAATAGTTTCAATGTTTCTACTACGCCCTCTCCACCATTTTTCTCAGCTACTATCTTAGCGTTTTTTTTCACTACTTCAAATGCATTTCCTACGGCCACACCTATGCCCACATTTTTGATCATATCCACATCATTGTCACTGTCTCCAAATGCCAGAACATCATCAGGAGATATTTTCATAAGCTCTAGCGCTTTCTGTAATCCAAAAAATTTGTTTTGCTCTTTTGCAGTAACGTGAATTCCATAACCCGTAGTTTCTATACGAACATTGAAATTGGATAGTACATTTTTAATCTTCTGTATATCCAGTGAAGCATCTAGCGCTATAGATGTTTCTCGCCAGCGATCTGTTAATATTCTCTTAGCTTCCGGCATGTACTTGAGTAGATATTTATAGGCCTCGAGCACTGGCTCGATCTCAAAATATTTATAAACTTGATTGTTAAAAAGCAGTATTCCACCATTCTCCGCAATTACAGGCCCAGAAGTACCTATAAATGTCTTATATGCTAGCGTTACTGGCAGAACATTACCGCTTACAAGTATTATTTTTATGCCTTTTTCTTCAACTTTCCTGAACGCAGATAGCACATCAATATTTATTCTTCTCTGTAAATCTGTTATTGTTCCATCAATATCTGTTGCTATTACTTTTATCATTATAAAGGTATATAGAAAAGTTTTTTATTAAAGTTCTCATTCAAATAAAAAGTGAATAATTGCAATAAAAAAGCAGAAATAAAAAAGATTTCAGAGCAGAGAATTAACAAACTGTTCAATTTGGCAATAGAGTATACCAAAAAAGGTAACTTTGACCAAGCAAAAAAATATGTGAGCTCTGCACTTAAAATTTCATCACATTACAAAGTTCCAGTGCCAGAGCAGTATAAACATATTTATTGCAAAAGATGTAACTTTATTTTAATTTCATCAAAAACTGCGCAAATAAGATTGAAAAATAAAAAGATAATAATAAAATGCCTAAATTGCGGCACTTACAGAAGATTTATAATCAAATAGAAAAAATAAAAATTTAGTCGTTAGAAGTTTCTAGTTCGAATAACACGTCTAACCCTTTTAGGGTTTCATGTATTTTATCTGCAAACCATAAAGCGTCTTCAACAGTTGCGCTGTTGCCCCATTCATATACAAAATCATATATTCCAGTGAGGGGTCTGAATCCTAGCGCTTCTAACCGTGCCTCAATCTCTGTTGGTTTTGCTCCTTCACTATGAAATGTTATTTTTAAATAGGTTTTCATTTTTGCTCCACCTATATTTGTTTCCATTATTTATTATTTTTGTTGAAATGAAGATGTCAACTCTCCGTTGATAAGCGAATGTTAATTCATTTTGCCGACACACATAGCTTTTATCTGGATCATTTAATTTGCATTGTTTTCGAAATATGTGAGCTGTGTTAATTGACAATTTTTTCAAAGGAGAATTGACAAATCCACTGAATTGATTTTGTAATCTTTCGTTTAAAACCCGTATTAATCTAAATATAAATTATAATTTTAAAACTGCAGCGGGCAATTAACTCAATGTTATGGATTTGATAAATTCTAAATAATAACCAATTAATTTTTGCAATATGTTGTTACGAAAAATTTTGATGTAAGATTAAAAAAATGTGCTAAAAAATTTAATAAAAAATTGTTAAATTTTAGCTTTAAAAGCTTTTATGAATACCCAGTATAAAAGTATACAGAACATAATCATCAAAAAACCAGAGATTACTATCGCCACGTAAGCAAAGCTGTCAGGTATAGTCATCCACGTATTTATAAAACTAGAAGCAGGTATTCCCGTATTGCCTGTTATAACAAAATATGGAAACCTGGAAGCATCATTTAAGTACTCACCTAACGGTAATCCTATTATAGCTGCAATTAAAAGCATGTACGATATTGAATTGTGAAATTTTAATCTTTTTAGGGCTCTTAGGTTATAAAAGCTTCCAATCCATATAATGGCAATTACTATCATGAACACAATGAAAAGTGGTGTAAATTGATAGTATGTTGGCACTGAAGAATTATAAATACCGCCAAAGACCGCACTGGATATATAAGGAGCGTATTGTGTGAGCTCTATAGCGTATATTATCCCAATAACAGTTTGCAAGATCAGTGCAGGAACACCTATATAAAGACCATATTTCACTCCTTTGACATAGATACTTTTCTCTTTTTCGTTTGTGCTTTTTACATACTTTATTGCATAAAGCGCTGAAAATATCATGGTAGTTATTATTATACCACCAAGTATCCGATGCAGTGTAAAATCTGGATATAAAGGATTAAACATCACATTCCATACATTTGTGGAACTCAGCCCTACAGGATCATCTATAAAAGTAAAGATATAGTTAAACCCTATGGGTACCATCGCCGCTCCAATGATCATTAATACGCCGATTAATAGATGTACAGAGTGTCTTACTTTCCCCCATAGATAGTAATATGATGCCATACTTGGTATCGAAATTAAGATTCCTATTAATGCGATGGTTATTGGCATAAATAACTTTGATGTTGCAATAAACAATAACGTGCTCCAGTACCCTGCCAGAACGATAGTTACCCAAGTAGCCCAAACACCAGCTACAAGCTCTGATACTGCTAGATATTTGAACAGTCTCTGGGACAAAGTTAAAAGTTCCGGGTCGTTTTTCTTATAACTTCTCCATTCTAAAAATGGCACTAATATTGCAATACCAAGTACTATATTAACTAAAAAGAGATGGGCTATCAATGTAAAGCCAAGCAAATAAAATGCCATTAATACGGAACCTGAAAACGACGGAAAAATCATTTTTTATCACCTGGAAATTCTGGTTCTGGTTCTATAGATATTGTTTTTTCCTTTACTTTCCACTGAAACGATACGTACATTGCAATAGTTCCGCCAATGAAAATTGAAAGTTCAATAAATAATATCAATGCAAGATAGGATATTGTAAGATTGACAGGGGTCACAATTTCATTATATGTGATGAGGCCAAGAACGCTCCATGGGTGCCTGCCTACTTCTCTAACCATCCACCCTATAATTGCAGCTGTTATTGCAATAAAAGGTAGGACGAGGGATCCATAAAACAGTATGTCTATAGTATCCCTTCTTAGCACCGTTCTCACAAGTTTGTTTATGATCTTGGAAAAAAGGCCAAAATAAATGATGGCAAATATAAACAAAATCACTCCAAATATTACCATGATCAAGTAGAGAGGACTGAGCCAGTACTGGTTCTGTTGTGCAAAGTTTATTGTATAAAGCGCCATCCCAGGGGAGATAGATTTTGAAACAAGCGTTTTCAAATAATCGAATCCATAGAAAAAGTGATTGGGATTGCCATACAGTAATATGCTAATAATTGGGTTATTTCCACCCTGTGCTGGGATGCCTTCTAATGCCAGAAACTTGGTATACATATATGTATACTCAACTCTACCTTCAAAGTCCCCAAAAAGTGGCTGCAATAAAGATGCAATTGCAGCTACTCCAAATGGTATTTTTATGAGCTTGGCGTAATAAGCCTTTTTAGATTTATTTTTGAAATACTTTACTGCCAAGATAAAACATGCTAAGAATCCTATTACGATTATTGCAGCTGTAACTGTGTGCAAAAATAACGGGATCGTATCAGGTGAGAAAAATGAGATAAATGGATCTGTAAGCAACTGCCCAAGAGTTTGTACGGTGCTAAGGTTACCTAATATACTAGAGCCTGTAGAGGGCAATAAACTAAGTATTTTTAAAAGCGCCTGATTGTTTACAACATTTGGCCCTAAATTAGGTTCCCAAGGCAATACTTGTTGCACTATTGAGCCAGTACCCCAAGGAACGTTCATCCAAGCATTTACTGTTAATATTTGAAAACCTGACCAGATAGACCCTACACCTACTCCTATTCCAAGTATCCAGTGCTTCCACTTATATTTAAACTGATCCCAAGTATATAAATAAAGTGCAAGAAACACAATTTCTGCCATAAATGCAAAAAGTTCTATGAACATAGGCGCGAAGAAAAATGTACCAATTGCTAATAGAGATCCAGGCCATATCTGTACCAGCCCAAATTCGACTAGTGTTCCAGTAACTGCACCTGTAGCGAAAGATATCCCCCATACTCTACTGCCTCTTATAGCGGCTCTCATATATTCAGGATCTTTTTTTCTTATTGCAAGAGCCTCATAAGTAAGTACTATCAAGGGAAGTCCAAGTGCAAAAGACAAAAACCAAGCATGAACATATATACCTACAATAGTAATAATCTCAGCAAGATTTGCGTTATTCACACCTACGCCCAGTGTTGCTAATGATGATACTACAAAAACACCTGCAAAAACAACCTGGCTTTTAGTCATAATATATAATTAATAAATATGTATTATATTAATATTTCCAAAAATCGGCGCTGTCAAGTATCTGTTGAAAAATATTATCAATTAACACAGCTCACTTGTTTTGAAAACAATGCAAATTAAATGATCCGGATAAAACCTATGGCTTCGGCATAATGAAATAATATTAAATTATCAACAAAGATCTGATATTGTCCAAAGATCATAATTCTTGACCTATAATTTTTAGGTTTGTTTTTAGTTGGCTTTCTGATATAATTTTAAGAAATGTATAAATATTAGAAAAATTATGTATAAATTTATGAAATATTTGACAATAATTCCAGGTTTTATACCCACTGAAGAAATCAAAGCTACAGTGTCCCAGATATTACCGGAAATGCAAATAACTACTGATAGTTCCTTCGAATCAAGTGATGTTGAAGTGCTTGTAGTTACTACTTTTACTGCTGTGCATAAAGAGATGATTGACCGTATGCCAAATTTAAAATTTGTACAGGTGGCTAGTACAGGTTATGATAATGTAGATGTGGAGTATCTAAAAAAGAAGAATATTATGTTATGTAACATCCCAATTGCCAACAAAGAAAGCGTGGCAGAACACGTAATTGCAATGACCTTGGCATTCTTAAAAGATATTAAATTTTTAGATAATCAGTTGAGATCAAAAAACTGGCCTTTAATTACAGGATCTATGGATTTGATGGGAAAAGTAGTAGGAATTGTAGGGATGGGTAAAATAGGCATAAAACTGGTAGAACGTCTAATTCCATTTGAGGTAGGTATAATCTATTATGATATTAACAGATTACCTGAAGAACTCGAAGAAACATTAGGTATTCAATATACTGATTTTGAATACCTTCTAAAAAACTCTGACATAATCTCATTACATTTACCATTGACTGAAAAGACAAAACATCTGTTTTCTGATCACGAATTTTCAATAATGAAAGATGGAGCTATTTTTATTAATACCTCACGCGGAGAGATTGTAGACGAAAAAGCGCTAATAAAAGCGGTTAAGACTAAGGGATTAAAGGCAGGATTAGATGTCTATAACAAAGAGCCACCTGATTTTGAATCTGAGTTGTTTAAGTTAGATAATGTGCTATTTTCTCCGCATATAGCAGGGGTAACAGTAGAGAGCCAGAGAAGATTTTTAACTGAGACCATTTCGAATGTGCTTAGATATAGTCAAGGTATAGAGCCACAGTTCAGGGTGATCTGATGAAAGGCTCTGAAATTTTCAGCAAAGTTTTGGAAGATTTAGATTTGTATCCTGTATTTGGAAACCCTGGAACTACAGAGTTGCCGATGTTGAGAAATGTCAAAAACTATGTGCTTACTCTCCACGATTCTATTGCTGTAGGAATGGCTGATGGAAGGTCCCAATTCCTGAGAAAAGCAAGCTTGGTAAATCTGCATACTTTGCCTGGCCTTGCAAATTCCATGGCTTTTGTATATACTGCTAAACAGAATCATACACCGATCATTATCACTGCTGGACAACAAGATACTAGACACATGTTTTATGAGCCTATACTGTACTATGATCTTATTTCAGTAATAGGGGACGCTGTTAAATATAAGTATGAAATACATAATGTTGAAGATATTGCTCCCGCCATAAAAAAAGCTAAAAATATAGCTCTGACACCGCCGATGGGGCCAGTTTTTTTATCATTTCCTATGGATGTAATGGACCAGAATGCTAACTATTCTAAATATATTGAACATAATTCAGAATATAATCTGATAGATGTCGAATCAGTGCTACACATTGCAAATAGGTTTAATGCGGCCAAGAACCCTGCAATTGTATTTGGATATGAAATCGATCTGTTTAATGCATTTAAAGAAGCTGAAGAACTAGCACAGCATACTGGTTGCCCTGTTTATGGAGAGCCTCTGTCCAGCAGGTCTGTTTTTAATTCAGATCATAGCTCTTACGCCGGAGACCTTATGCCTGGAACTACGCTTATAAACTTAAAACTTTTAGAACATGACCTAATACTATTTGTTGGAGGAGACCTTACATTTTATCCATATTTGCCATCCCCACCATTGCCTGGCAAAGACCTAATTTTTGTTGGCTTTGGAGTGTCAAATAAGATTGGAGATTCTTATATTATGAACCCGAAACTATTTTTAAAAGAATTTAAGAAGCATGCGCTTAAAAAATCTAATTTTAAAAGACCAGATGACCTTACGTTTGCAAACAAGGTGGCGAGAGAGAAAAAAGTGATGGGTGTAAGTTATGTAATGTACATTGCAAAAAAATACTTTGCAGGATATACAATAGTGGATGAATCAATTTCCTCATCCTATGTAGTCAGGTCCATTTTTGGATATGGGTACAATCGTTATTTTACCGCAAAAAGTGGGCAATTAGGTTGGGCAAATGCAGCATCATTAGGAATCGCAATGCACAGCAACAAGGTACTGGAAATTGTTGGAGATGGAGCTTTTATGTACACGATCCAGAGTCTGTGGACAGCTAAAAAATATCATTTGCCAGTAAAATATCTGGTCCTAAATAATGGTGGGTATAATATTTTAAAGAGCTTTGCAAAAAGCTATTATCCAGAGCTTGAGAACGCAGAATATTTAACTTTAAACTTGGACATAGAAAACATAGTTAAAGGCTTTGGAATAGACGTAATGGTTGCTGGTGCTGATTTGAAAGAAATAGAGTGGTTAAAAGAGGGAGATTATGCGAAAGTGCTAGTTGTAAACGTAGATAAAACCGTACCTAAATTATTTTTATAATCTTAAAAAATAGAAAAAAAGGGAGGATATTTATTCTGCCTGCTCTAATTCTTTTTGTTCTTCTATCACATCTTCCATATCTTCGGTTTTATATGTTGCTCTGAGTCCAAATACGTATATTATTGCAAAAACAATGATCATTAGTATCGTATCGTAAGGATAAGCAAGCAATGCATTCGGTGCTGTAGTAACTACTTTAGCAGGACCATGTTTCTGGATAATTGTCACCGTTTTTGTGAATAAAAGTGTGTATCCATAAGCGCCTATGTATGAGATAAGATATGAGAAGAATATAAATATTAAAAGCCAGTATGATGCCTTGAACATTTTTTTGTGCTCTTCTTTAACTTTTCTCTGCGTTAATAATGTAATACCGAATATCAGTATCAGTTGAACTATCCAGATAACTATGAAGTATTTTTGATTAGTAGCCAAAGATTCTGATGATGATGGATATAATACATAAAAGTATTCAAATAGATCCAAAATAGCGGCAATGATCACGCCGATAATACCTACTGTATACGCGTATGCTTTTGATAGCTCTAGTTTTACTGTTCCGTACAGGAAATAGAATAAAGGAATACCTACAAATATTGTTGAGTAGACAAGCCCTAGCGTTTTTATTCCAGACCAATATACGATCAATCCAGCACCTATAAACGCAATAGGCGCAATAACTCCCGCCATTCTTAGCTTAAATGGCTTTTTAAGGTCCGGTGCATGTTTTCTAAATGCATAGATTGCTATTGGGCCTATCACATATGTGAGCACTGTTATGCTGGTAATAAATCCAACAAACACGTACCAAGAAGAGAAACTAAGTAGCAGTAATATGCCAACAAATAACGTTAATAAAAGAGCGTATAATGGAATTCTAGTCCTTTGAGTTACATTTAAAAACGTTCTTGGAAACACACCGTTTGAAGATATACCGTAAGCTACTCTCGCTGCATTACCTTCATATATCCAGCCCGTACCTGATGGAGATATCCATGCGTCAATCATTAAGAAATAAGAAAACGCAACTATTCCTGCGATACCACTATATTTTAGAATTGGCAATAACGGTGTTGAACCTAATGCATTTGAAGGCCCTATCGTAGACCATTGCCCGACAACCACGCCTGCACTGGTCCAGTTAATAGCACCAATAAAAGCAAGTTCTATCAGCACATAAATTACCATTGCTACTAACACAGAAAATATTGTTGCTCTTGGTATATCTCTCTGCGGATTTCTCGCTTCTCCACCAAACTGTAAAGCCTGTCTGAAACCAATATATGAAAATATTACTCCCGCAGTTGGAATTGCGTAAAGTATCATTGATGATCCGTATGGCATAAATCCAAATCCTGTTAAATTATCACTGTGGTACAAAAATATGAATACTATGATGAATGTAATAATTGGTATGACTAGTTTGAACCATGTTACATAAGTATTGAATTTGCCTAAAAACTTAATTCCTAGATAGTTCAAGAAGAAGTATACAACCATAAGTACTATTCCAAACAAGATTCCGATTGTAGTTAAATGCCCGATTCCAGAAACTGCTTTTAAAGTACTAGGCAAATAGCTATTTGCATAAAGTAGTGTTGCTTCTGCCTCTACCGGGGGCATGCTGGCAGCACCTAAAAAGTAAGCCCAGCTGACTATATAACCTGTATATCCACCCAATGCAAGCTGTGGATATCTGACTATTGCACCGCTTTTAGGTATTGCACTTGATATTTCTGCAAAGGTAAGTGCTATAAATAATACAATTATTCCGCCTATAATCCATGATATAATTATAGCCGGACCGGCTATTGAAGCTCCATATCCAATTGCGACCAGCCACCCAGAACCTATCATACCTCCTAATGACAAGAAAAATAGGTCTTGGAATGACAGCGCCTTTCTTAGTTTTTTATCTGATTGTATTGATACTTTCTCTGCTATTTGCTCCGCTGTTGTTTTACTTTCATCGTTCGTATAATTCACCTCATCATAAGTGATGTTTTAAACTGTATATAATTTTTATGATTAGTGATTGTTTGATGAATTCTTAACATAGATGTTAAATAGATCAAAACATGATTTTAGTAGGAAATAATTTATATAAAATAAAATTCTAATATTTTTGCCTATTAAGGATCAATTTTCAAAGATATTTTTTTATAAATACTTTGCATGAATTATTCAACATGGCATATTAACAAATATTAAATATTAGATAGAATGATGATATTTTATGGAATATGAAATTATGTTCAAGGATGAAATCTTGAGTATTTCAAAAAAAATTTATGAATTTGCAGAGCTGGGAAGTGAAGAATTCAAATCCTCAAAATTACTGGTAGATTCTTTTAGAAAACATGGATTTGATGTTCAATATCCCTATCTTGGCATGGAGACTGCATTTAAAGCTGAATTTGGGGTGGGCGTTCCCGTTGTTGGCCTTTTAGCTGAATACGATGCGCTTCCAAACGGCCATTCTTGTGGTCATAATCTAATATCTGCTTGGGCTTACGGTACTGCAATATGCTTAAGCAATATAATTAAAAAAGGAAAAATAGTAGTATTTGGAGCGCCTGCAGAAGAGGGAAGAGGAAAATATGCAGGCAGTAAAGCCATAATGGCTAAAAACGGTGCATTTAAAGATATTGATTTTGTGATCGGTATGCATCCGGATGATCGATGGAGAGTGGGTTCAAAAACATTAGCAGACATTACTTTAGAGGTGGTATTCAAGGGAAAAACAGCACATATGGCAGATTCTCCACAAGAGGGTGCAAATGCGCTTGATGCAGCTGTAATGAGTTATGTAGGAATTAATAATCTCAGAAGCTGGATAAAAATTGATAAACATGCGGTGATCGGAATGATTTTTAAGGAAGGTGGCACAGCAACAAATATCGTTCCTGACAGGGTGGTCATGGAAATAGATCTAAGATCCAGCGTTAGTGAGTTTCTTAGAGTTTTAGAGAATAAAGTTGAAAATGTGATTATGAACATTGGTAAAGCCTATGGTGTAGAAGTTACTATCAAAGAAATTACACCTCTTTATGAAGATTATAAATCGAACAGAGTTATAAACAATTTACTTGAAACCTCTCTCAAAAAGATAAACATAACTCCCGAAAATCTTGATTTAGAGCTAAGCTTAGCTTCAGGGAGTTCGGATGAGGCGAATGTAAGCAAGGTTGTTCCTACAGGGCATATAGACATTGAAGTAGGATTTAAGAACATAGCGGGACATTCTGATGATTTCAGAGAAGCTGTAAATCCAGACAGAGCCGGAGAGAATCTTTTTAAAGGAATTGCTGTTTCAATAGATACTATAATAGAGATATTTAATCAACCGTCATTATTATACAAGATAAAAGAGGATTATGCATCATATCATTAACATTTAAACCGTTATTAAAATTATACTGAAAAAAATAAATTTTTGAAAATATGATTGTTTTAAAAATATTTATATAGCCGAAAATTAATGAATAAAAATAAGTATGGATAAAAACAAGATAGACTTAGCAGAACTGTTATTTGAACTTTCTAATGAGCATAGATTAAAAATTTTGAGTATATTGAGTTGCAACAATCAAAACTTAAAAGATTTTTCCAAAAATATGACTATACCGAAACCAGAAATTTATAGAAACTTAAAAAGATTGATTTCTGCTGGCATCATTTATAAAGATAACAAAAATGAGTACGCCCTTACTACCAGCGGTAAGATAATTATGATGCAACTTCAAAACTTTTTATTTCTGGAAAATTATAGCAACATTCTGGAAAATCATGACTTAAATTTTATACCTATACAATTTCAGGCTTCTATCGGAGAGCTAAAAAGCATCAAGATTGTAGTAGGAACTATCGAAGGGTTTAATTTGACTGTGGAGAGATTTGGAAAAGCGCATAAATATGAGCATATTATGACAAAGGAAATTTTTACGTCATTTATAGATCCCATTAAAAAAATGATAGAAAATGGTGTTGAGATTAAATTATTGCTTCAGAAAAATGCTGAAAAAGAGTTTTTTGATGTTTTGGAAAGCATTGGATATAAAAGAAATGGAAAGATCAGAACTAGATTCGTAGACACTGTTGAGATGGCGATATTAGTTGATGAAAACAGTGGAGAATTCAATATACCTTTCTCAGATGGGAATATAGATTACAGTACCACGTTTTATGCAGAAAGAGAAAACGAGATAAATTGGGTAAACAATTTATTCAAGTATTATTGGGATCATAAAACAGGGGATATGGAGATCATTTTCTAACTATCTGTTTCTTTTAATTTTACTATCAACGGAAATAGTATTATAAACATTATCCCATCGAAGAGTAAAGCGTAAAAGTAGTCATTGTTTGGAGAAAGCGGCCCTACAGTTCCCATTACTATGGGTATTATAAATCCACCAATCTGCCCCAATAACCATATTAGTGAAGTTGTAGATCCTGCTAGTTGAGATCCTGATAAGAGAGTGCCCCAGTCAATCAAAATTGGGAATGCGCCCAGCATAAAGAACCCCAGCAATGCACTTATGATAACCAGCAAATAAAAATTAGATACAAATACGAATATCAATAAAATGGGGGTAGAAACTGCAAATGCAAGATAGACGAAAATCTTTCTTTTATGAAATTTAGTGACCATTCCAGGGATTATGACGCTTCCGAAAACTCCTGCAACTACTATAGCAAGTCCGATAATTCCTATCTGTATATCACTGAAATTGAAATGTGCAAGAATCGGCTGTATCCAAGTCAGCATGCCATTAAAAATTCCCATCCCCACAAATGCTATTATTGCAAAAATTAATATTTGTCTTATTTTTAGGATCTTTAAAAAATTGAGTTTTGTCTCGCTCTTTATCTCCTTTGTTTTACCCATCATTATCAGGGATATTAAGAATATGAAAAATACTATTACAGATACTATTGTCGTGATGTATACAATGTTTTGTATGCTCATATACAGGATCATTATCGGTGGCAAGATCATTCCAAGAGCAACACCCACAAATATTGCTAACGATCCTAACCCTATAATAATAGGCGCCTTTTCTGGAGAATACTCGGATGTTGCAAGTTTAGAGACACTATTATTAAAAAATGGTTGTGCAACGGCAATTCCAATCTGTCCCACTAACAAGAATATATATGTATTTTGTGCAATCCTGATTGCTGAAAAAACAGTCATGAATAATGCACCGATCAACAGACTGAACTTATATCCTTTTTTATCTATTATAATACCTGACGGTATGGAAACTATCACGTATACTATCGGAAAAACTATTGCCAATAACCCCACATCAAATACTGATACATTATACGCAGATACAACGTTATTGCTCAATGTTACAAAATTGATCCATAAAAATTGGTTTAATGCAACTAATAAAAGGTACGAGAAAAAAATAAGAGTGACTGAAAATTTAGTTTTCATGCAACAGAATCTTGGACAGAGAATGCGATTTCTCCAAATTCTTTGGATTCAGTCTTTATATCGAGCTTGTACTGTGATGGGGTTAATGGTTTATCTATAACCTTCACTATTACTGAATTTCCTACAGAGAATTTTATAGGATTTCCTATATTAATATCCTCTGATTTTATAGAACTTTCTCTAATTGATAGAGAGATGTTTTTCTGATCTATAGGTTTCTCATTCAGATACACTTTTATTCCAGATATTATGGTTGCTTCTGCAAGCACATTTTTCAGCTCAAACTGAAATCCGTTTTCCGTATTTTTCAGGCTATTTTTTACATACAACTTTTTTAATAAAAACGATGGTACACTTACCATTTTTTTCACCTCTTTTTATTATTCACCTACTATCTTTCTCAGTTCTTTTATAGATTTTAGCATGTCTTCTATTGCCATTGCTACTTCCGCATTTTCTTCTGCTACACTATCAATGGTATTTCCACTTATTATAGCATCTATTATGGCTCTGAACGCTCTGGCTCCAGCAGCCGGCCCGTTAGAGTGCCCATGTATAGCTCCTCCAGCTGCTATGATCACATCTTTCCCAAAATCTTCTATTATGTCAGGCACCATTGGATGTGCAATTCCACCGCTCGGCGCAGGAAATGTAGGCTTTAAATTATGGAATATATCAGTCAGCGCTCTTCCTGTTTTTATCGCTTTTTCTTTAAGATAAAATGCTTTCCCATATGGTGCAGGAAAGACCATCATGTCCGCGCCTGCCAATCTTGGTAACTTTCCTAAAATTATGGGAGAAGTAACACCGTACAATGGTGATTGATACATAGTTCCTGCAAAGTCCATGTGCGCTAGAATTGGTACTTTGATACCGCTATCTTCTGCCAGTGCTTGTAAAGCAGGAAAACCTGCTGTATAAACATTTACCATCAGTGCGTTAGCTCCAAGCTCGATCACTTTTTCAGCATTTTCAATGATTTTGGGGTATGTATCTGTTATGTTAATAGTGTACAGGGTTTTTTCTCCTTTTTCTGAACTGGCCCTGTCAGCTGCTTCCATATATTTAACAATACGATCTTCCAGCTTGTTAAATGCTGCATTTGCAAGTAACTCATCATCCTTTATGATATCTACACCTCCTTTTGCTGCCTCATAAAAATATTTTGCACCAATATCTGGAGGAAAACCCGTGCAGGGCTTGATCATGTTTAATAATAAAGGCCTTTCTTTCACATTTAAAAGCTTTCTTATGCCTTCAATGCCGAACTTTGGCCCTTTGAAACCTTTTACAAAACTTTCTGGAAATTCTATGTCCAAAACTTTTATCTGCCCGGCAAGAGATATATTGCCTACAACCGTAGAAAGCATCATTGGTATCTGCATGCCAAAATTTATGAATGGAAACGCAATTCTTACAACATAGCTTCTTTCTTTTACATCTTCTGGAACTTCAGTTTCATAATCTGGTAATTCATAGATCCCTATTACCTTTGCGACTGATTGCATTCTCACTTCTGCAGTTTCACCCGGTACCGGTAGCCATGTTCCTGTTGATTGCTCTATTGCCAGTGCTTTTGAAAGCTCTCTTATTTTCCATGATCTCTTAGTTTTTAACAGATAGGTCCCTATCACATAATCTTCTTTATCTATGCTCTCAGGCAAAGATTCGGGATCGGATAATTTTTCAACTAAATTCTCTTCACCATACAATTTTTTCAAATACTCTTTATTCATCTAAATCACCAACCTCTAACTGTTCAAATTTTCAAATATTTCTTTTAATGAAGAATATATCTTCTTATAGTTTTCATAAAGTTTGTCATATACATATGCAGTATCGGGATTTTGAACAAACGTTGTATCAATCTTTATTAAACTCTCAGTTTCTTCAACATTTTTAAGATAATTTAATCCCAGCAATGTTAGCATTGCACTTCCCCTAAGAGTCACGTTTTGTGGATCTGCTATCCTATTCACCTTCATCTTTAACATATCTGATAGAATTTGCATCCATACTTCACTTTTCGCGCCTCCACCTACCACGTTTATGGATGAAAAATTAATACCTGCTTCAGAGATTCCCTCAACCATCCATCTTGCATTCATTGCAATACCTTCCATCACAGACCTAGCTAGATCGTTTATATTATGGTCCAAGCTCAGATTTACAAACCCTCCACGTGCATATACATCCAGTACAGGAGACCGCTCTCCATATAGCCAAGGCAGAAAAATAAGGTTTTTTGACCCTGGTTTCGATTTTGATACCCTCTCATTAATTTCTCTGTACGCATTGTCATCTTTTGCGTTATATATATTTGACATAAACCAGTCAAGACAAGATCCAGCACTTTCTGATTCTGAGATCAAAAGCCATTTTCCAGGAATGGCAGAATAAACGCTTCCAATTCCTCTTTCTTCATTCATTAGAGGATCTGAGACATGCGTGCTGGCCCAGCTGGAAGTACCGAGATAATAATGTGCTTTACCGTCTCTTACAGCACCTGCACCAAATGGTGTAACAAACGCGTCCCCTGATCCATTTATAACTGCTACCTCTTTGCTGATCCCCAGATTCAACAGCTTCTCGTTTTTTAAATTGCCTATAATGCTTTTAGTTTCACTAATAACTGGCAGTTTATCTACTGTTATGCCAATGATGTTACAAAGCGTTTCCGACCAATCTTTAATTCTTACATCTATCAGCCCCCTCACGGCTGCAGTGCTGATATCTGTTACTATATTGTTGGTCAATCTATAAATTATATAATCTTTCACATCTAAGAAATATCTGGTTTTATCAAAAATCTCAGGCTCATGGTTTTTTAACCATAAAATCTTGGCTATAACATCTTTTCCGGTTGGTATTCCGCCAGTCATTTCAAGAAAATCCATGACTGAAATATTGGATAATATCTCTTCTGCTTCTTGCTCTGCCCTTGAATCTAACCAGATTATTGCGTTTCTTAAATGTTTCATGTTCACATTCACAGGCACTAATCCCATCAACTGCCCAGTAACTCCAATACCTTTTATATTTACCTGCTTCATCTTACTCAAGATCTCTTTTGACAATTCTACTATATAATGCATCCATTTTTCTGGGTCTTGTTCAGCCCACCCTTCGACAGGATAATTTATATCCATTTCCCTTGCTGACTCTGCGATTTTTACCCCTTGTTCATTATATACACCTGCTTTGAGTTTGCTTGTGCCTATATCAAAAACTAAAATCTGATCTTCATTCATTGCTTTATTCCTCCCGCTCCACTTTTGTCAGACTATCTTCAAATACATTCAGCGCATGATCTGCCTCTTCTTCCGTGATTATTAGTGGAGGTTTGATTTTCAATACATTTCTGAATGAAAATTCGTTCCTAGTAATCTGTGGCATTGAAAAGTCAAATATCACTTTTTTCTCATATGCATAATGTATAATAAGCTCTGTCTCTTCTGTAGCTGGGACCTTTGTTTTTTTGTCCTTCACCAGTTCAACGCCGATGAATAATCCTACACCTCTAACATCCCCAATAAGCTTATGTCTTTCTTTCATTTCATTAAGCCTCTTTAAGATATATCCTCCAACCTTTTCCGAATTTTCTAAAAGCTTCATTCTCCTGGTTACTTCTATGCTCGCTAACGCTGCTGCAAATAACACTGGATCACTTCCGAACGTGGTATGTTCCTCTCCCTCAGTAAAACCACTCAGTTCCTTAGTTGCAAGAATTGCACCTAACGGAAAACCTCCACCTAAAGCTTTTGTAGTGGTCATTATATCTGGTTTTACATTATAGTATTCTGAAGCTGACCATCTACCTATTCTCCCAAAAGTTGTTTGAGATTCATCAAATACTAAAAGTAGCTCATTTTCATGAACTATCTTTTTCAGTCTCTCTAAATACCCTGGCGGTGAAGGTATTTGACCACCAGGCCCTTGCATAGGTTCTATGATCAAGGCCGCAATATCATTATTGTTATCATATATCAACAAATTTTCTAATGAAGTTAAGCATTCAAATTCGCATTCTCCAAATTGTTTGTTAAAAGGGCACCTATAACAATATGGATAAGGTATTCTTTTAAAATGCTCAGCACCAAATCCGTCAAATCGTATTGCTGATGGCAGAGGGTTTCCGGCAGGTATGGTTGCCAAGGTAGAGCCGTGGTATCCTCTATAACTCATAATAAAAACTTTTTTGCCTGGCCTGTTTACCATTGCGAGTTTCATTGCTGCTTCTATTGCTAAGCCGCCACCTTCATTGTTGAAAGCTACCTTCTCAAATCCAAAAAGCTCTGTTAAAGTATTTATCAGTTTTATTCTTGGTATGGTTGGATACCCATATCTCACATGAGTAAGATAGTGCATCTGCGTATAAACACTGTACATTATATCTTCATTTAAATAGCCAGAATTCAATGTCCATGCTTGAGCGGTCATATCTAGATATTTGTTGCCATTTATATCTGTTACGTAAGGACCTTCTCCTTTCAATAAAATAGTATCTTTCAAAGGTGTTAGTGATTTTGCCCTCGCATTATAAAATTCTTCTTGTGTAACTTCAGTTAATAACTTTTCAATCTCCTCTTTTTTTATAAATTTGGGATTAAAAACCATAAAAAATCGATTGAAATGATTATATATATACTTTTTTAATAGTCTGATATAATAATTATAAATGATTATAATTTTTTAAAAAAATTCTAAAAATATATATTGATATAAGAAAAATGTTCATTCATATTTATATAATAAAAATTGATCATTCAGTTTTTTTGAATAACCTCAAGGAGCTCTTTTGCACTACCCGCAAAATAATCTGGATGCTCTTTTAACAATGTATCATATTTACTCACTCCATAAGTGACTGCTATAGACCTTACTCCCGCAAACCTTGCTTCTATTATATCCTTCGGTTGATCACCAATATATACGATCTCTTTCAGATCTAGGCCGTATGTTCTGGAAAATTCGATAATTCCCACTCTTTTATGACCATTTACATCTTCAAATCCTCTTACGAATGGAAAATATTTTAATAGATCAAAATCTAATAATTGTATTCTAACAATATCTTTTGGATTGTAAGAAATTACTCCTAATTTAAAATTTTCTGATAGATGCTGAATAGTTTCATTTATGCCTGGAAAAAGCTTTGAATCAACCTTTATTGATTTTTTAAAATATGCTATATAATCTTTACTCAACTCTAATATTTTTTCAGAATCAAGGAGATTATATCTCTTTGCTAAATTTAAGACAATCTCTTCAAAGGACATATAATCCATCATTGCCTTTAGTTCTGCCCTATTTAAATCTTCAACATTGTATTTTTTAAGTATATTTGATAGAGATACGTATATAGACTCAAAAGAATCTAAAATGGTGCCATCTATATCAAAAATTATTCCTTTAATCATACATATACACCAGTTTAATCATGATTTGTAAGTGCCTTAATAAAATTTTGTATTTTATAAAGATAATTTCAAAAAAAACTTTTGTAAGACCCTGCTCTGAAAAATTAGCAATATTCATATAAGATAATAAAATACTAACTACGTATGAAAGAGATTATTAAAGCTCCTAAATTGAAGAAAAATGCGCATATCAGAATCATTGCTCCTGCAAGCCCCCCAAATTTAAAGAATTTAAGTATTGGCATTGAAAAATTTAGAAAATTCGGGTTTAAAATTTCATTCGGGGATAATATCAAGAAAACAAAGCAGATTGGGTATTTATCTGCGCCTGACACAGAACGCGCAAAAGAGCTGGTTAATGCGTTCACTGACGACAGCGTAGATGCAATATTTTGCGCAAGAGGAGGGTATGGGTCAATGAGAATACTCCCTCTTATAGACTACGATATAATTCAAGAGCATCCAAAAGTATTTGTTGGATATAGCGACATCACTGCCTTACATATTGCAATAAACAAGAAAACAGGGCTTATAACATTTCATGGCATGATGCCCGGCGTAGATTTTGACATTACAAATGATATAACTATGAATCATATGATTGAAATTCTGGCTGGTGAAACCTTGGACTTAACTCCTCAGATCAAAAGAATTGTTGGGAGCATTGTTGACGGGGAAACTTTTGGGATTAGCACTGGCACAAATTTTTCACTTTTGATATCTCTCATAGGTACAGAATATGAGTTCAAGTCAAGTGAGAGAATATTATTTTTAGAAGATGTATCTACAAGCATCTCTGATATAGATCGGTACATGTCTGAACTATGGCTATCTAAAATGCTTTATCGAGCTAAAGGACTAGTTTTTGGAGACTTTACACAAATCCCGAACGATGAAGGCCCTAATCCTTCACTTCCAGAAATAATTTATTATTATGTAAATAAAATGAAAAAACCGGTTATTTACGGCATGCCTTTTGGGCACGGCCCAGACCAAATGACTATACCTTTAGCTGCAAAAATGAAAATATCAACATATGAGCCATCAATTATATTACAGGAAAATGTAGTAGAATAAACAAAATTGCCATTGTTTACAGAACCTCAATCTCCACTAAAGCATCGAGGTTTTATAGCCTTGCCAAAACCAAAAAATATAAGAGATGTATTCTACTAGAATACAATTTAATCCGATATCTTATATGTTATATTCTGCGCTTTCAGAAAGTTAACAATCTCTTTGATGTTTTCGGCGCCTATTGTCTGAACTATAATATTGATCTTTGCCATTCCTGCCGGAACATCGTTTTCAATTCTGTCTATAGAAATATCCTGAACATTAGTCTGCCTCTCAGACAGATAGTTCAATATCTGCTTTAGAGAGCCTGGCTTGTCTGGAATAATCACAGAGATCTTTATCATAAGTTTTTCGTTTAAAAGGCCTTTCTGTATTACCTGCGTGAGTAAATTAAAGTCCACGTTACCGCCACTGATCACTGCGCAAATTTTCTTGTTCTTCATTTTTATCTTTCCTGACAAAATCGCAGCCAGTGAAGCAGCACCCGCAGGCTCTGTTACAATTTTATTTCTTGTCAGAAGTAAATACATAGCGTTTGCTATTTCTTCATCTTTAACGGTTAAAAGTTCATCCACATATAATTTAACCATGTCTAAAGTTAATGGCCCTGGTATTTTCACAGAAATGCTATCGGCAATAGTGTCAAGTTTTACCAGTGGCTCTATTTCCCCTTTTTCCACAGAATATTTCATAGATGAAGCTCCTTCAGCCTCTACACCGATTACTTTTATTTTGTTGTTAAGAGATTTTAATGCAAATGCTATTCCTGATATAAGCCCGCCACCGCCAATCGGAACTACTACTGCATCTAGATCTTTTATTTGTTCGTAAATTTCCATTCCAATTGTAGCTTGCCCTGCTATGACATAAGGATCGTTAAAAGAATGGACAAATATCTTGTTATTTTTGTCAGCATATTCAATTGCTTTCTTGTTGCATTCATCATATGTTTCTCCAAAAAGTTGGATTTCTGCACCGTAATTTTTTGTTGCAATTATTTTTGAGGGACTAGTAAAAATAGGCATGAATATTGTAGCTTTTACGTTTAATAGTTTGGCGGCGTAAGCAACTCCCTGTGAATGATTGCCAGCACTGGTGGCTACTATCCCTCTCTTCCGTTCTTCTTCGGTGGCATGATATATTTTATTATATGCGCCTCTTAACTTAAATGAGCCTGTAGTCTGTAAATTTTCAAGTTTTAAATATACATCATTTCCGGACATTTCTGAAAATGTTCTTGAATGTTCTACCGGTGTAATCTTTGCAACACCCTTCAAAGTCTTCTCTGCATCTTTTACATCCTTTATGTTTATCATAAATTGCTCTATCATCTTAAATCACCTTCATTTTTTCAGATATCTTCTTTTCTAATGTTCCAATAGGTATATCCCTATATATGTTTAATGAATATTACAAGGTAATATATATATTATTACTTTTTTGAGTTTTCTATTGAACCTTGAGCTACTTCTCTCTGAAGATCGCAAAATTACTGTCTTTTCAATCTCTAAAACATTTAAGTTATGTAGCAGTAGTCTTTTCTATTTCTGGGTTATGTAGGTAAAAGCTAGATATTATGATTGTGCCCATAAATATAATAATTATCGCTGCCAGAAAATCAAAACCATAGCTAATGTAATAGGCTAACACTCCTGAAATTGCAGCCCCTGCAACCTGTCCGATACTAAGAAACGAGTTATAAAAGCCAATAGCTTTCCCTCTGTTTTCAGGCAATGCGATCTTTGACACTGATGTAACCCATGAAAGTCCGATAAAGCTCCATGTAAATCCCATGAGCCCGTATATAATAATAGATAGGTATAGTATTGACACAGAGGATAGAGATATAAAAGCAATTACTGCCACAACTCCTATAAGTAATATTCTCGCAAAAAGTGACATTGATATTGTTTTTCTGAGCCCGAATCTCGTAACATATCTATTAGCTATCCTAAACCCTATCGCAGAGAAAATGTTATTTAAAAGATACATTATAAATATCTGATTTTCATTTGCTTTCAGTTTTTCAAGCATGTATACAGGATAAGGTACAAAAAAAACCTGAAAGCCTAACATCAATAAAGCGGTAATAAATATATAATTGCGAGTTTTTGGAAGCAATGGCTTACTTTTCTTAAGATTTTTTAAGGAGATAATATGCAAAACGCTACCTGGAAAATATCTGATTCTCTCTACTAGTCGAACTGAAAAAATCGACACTCCGGACCTTTTCAGTTTTTGCACAGATTCAGGAAGTATTAATATTGCAGATATCCCGGCACTCAGGTAAAGTAAAGCAGAAATTACATATAAAATCGGAAGTATAGTTTCAGATCCAGATGCATAGGCAGTTATAAGCATGGTACCGGCAATGAGGCCTATAATAAGCCCTATATATGAGTACCAGTTAAACTTGGCGAGCATTGCTGCCCATTCTTCCTTTTTGGTATTTTCTAATATTAATAGTGTAGAGACCGGAGTTGCAGCCATTGCAATAAATTGAAATAATGCTAGCACGCCTATATATGTCCATATCATATGCGCCAAAATAACTAGAAGCAAAGACGCAAATGAGCCGATAAATCCTATCGTTATGAATATTTTCCTTTTTCCTATAGCATCCGAAAGATTGCCCCAAAATATAAGCGCAGGAACAGTAGCTATGGATGCAATTGAAGATGCCAAGCCCACATAAAAAACACTTGAATGAAGATAGAGAACTACAAAAAGAGGAATAAGAGGACTTATTAAACCACCGGAAATATTGGATAGAACATAGCTTAAAAACCAGAGATACTTCTTGTTTTGTTTAGCTGTAAGATCCCTGCTTTTTGTATTCTTTACTGACATTTACAATCTAAAAAGAGAATACTCACACATGTTCTTTAACTTTATTTTTTAAAATACTTAAAATAAAATGATTGTATTTTCTCTCATCCCCTATTTTGGTAACAGGACCATGGCCAGGATATACTACAGTTTCTGAATCTAGTTCTATCAATTTCAAAAGTGACTTTTGTAGCAGTTTATCATTGCCCTCCGGAATATCTGTCCTTCCTACACCTCTATAAAAAAGTGTGTCTCCGGAAAACAGCATTCTTTCAGTGTATAGGCATATACCACCAGGACTATGCCCCGGAGTCGTAATCACCCTGAATATAGCATTTCCAATCTCAAACTCGGTGTTTTCATCTATATAAAAATCGAATACTGGATTTTCTATTGGTTCTGATGTTACTACAAAAAGACCTCTGGATAGTAAATATTTCATAATTTCTAGATCCTTGGCATTAATACAAGACTTTGCTCCCGTTAAAGCCCTCAATCTGTTAACGCCTAAAACATGATCAAAATGGCCATGCGTGGCAATAATATATTGTAAGTGCAAATTTTCATCTTTTATATCTTTGTAAAGCCTCTCTGGTTCAGATCCTGGATCTATGATCATTGCCTCTCCTGTATCAGTATCAAAAACAAGATATGAGTTTGTTTCCAATTCGCCTACCACATAATTTTTTATTTTTATGCTCATCTTATCATTCTTTTAACTCGTACGTCTCTCCTTTGACAGGAAGTATTACGTTTCTATCCAGATCTTGCGCTAATGCTTCTCTGTGATCTCCATGAAACAGAACCACATTCTCTGCTTTTGTACTGTTTATAAACTTTACGAGCTCAGAGTGCGATGCATGCGCTGAAAAATCATATTTATGTATCTCAGCCATTACTCTGGATCTAACTCCATACAGATCTAGTATACCCGTTTCCAACAGCATTCTACCGTTGGTGTTTTCTACCTGATATCCTGTAAACAATATTGCATTTTTAGAGTCATCTTTTATCTGAGCCAGATACCCCAGCACAGGGCCACCTTCTAACATGCCGCTGGTGGTTATTATTAAACCATTTTCAAGTGCTTGTTTTCTCTCTTTTTTCCTGGTTACTGGAATGGCCAACTTTCTGACCTCACTGAACTCTTTCGCATCTTTGATATACCCAGGATAATGTTTTAGGATATGGTTTACAGTGTTGCTCATACCATCTACATAAAATTCTCGATCCAGTTTTTTAAGGACCAGCATAAGCTCCTGCGTCCTGCCCACTGCAAATGCAGGAATTATTACCTTTCCTTTTCGATCCAGTACTTCCTCGATCTTCCCCAGAAACTCGCGCTCTGTACTTGCACGTGGAGGATGCTCTTTGCCTGCGTATGTTGACTCGATGAAAAGTGTGTCTGCAGAATAACTTTTACACCCTTTGAGAAGTTCTGTATCTATAGTCTGCAGATCTCCTGTAAACAGGGTCTTTTGAGAGTCATCAATCATATACATTGTTGATCCCGGTATATGTCCTGCAGAATGCCCTGTGATCTCTACATCTTTGATCATGAATGATTTGTTGTACGCTATTGACATGTAATTTTCTTCTATTGCTTCAAGAT
>JAVYRZ010000002.1:36497-82501 GCA_038729465.1 Thermoplasmata archaeon | reverse complement strand
GTCATCAATCATATACATTGTTGATCCCGGTATATGTCCTGCAGAATGCCCTGTGATCTCTACATCTTTGATCATGAATGATTTGTTGTACGCTATTGACATGTAATTTTCTTCTATTGCTTCAAGATCTTCATTGTTGTAAGGACTAAAAAAACCCTCTAGGTCTGCTACTTTCACAGAATCGTAAAAAAGCAGTCTAGCCAGATCCCTTGTAACAGCAGTCAAATATATTGGAATACTATATTTATTAGACTGAAATGGTACCATTCCTGAGTGATCTAAATGTGCATGCGTTAATAATATTGCATCTACATTAGGAGCTTCGATTGGATATGCAGGAGGTTTTGTGGGAGTTATTCCATACTCTATCAAAATCTTATTTTTTTCAAGTTCAAATAATACTCCTAGGCTTCCGATCTCTTCGGCTCCGCCAAAAAATTTAAATTTCATTTTATTCAAATCCTACATTTTTGCAATGTTTATATCTCTTTTGCAGTCACAAGAATTATCGTTGTTAATATCTTTTATGGAATCATTAAGTATGTTTTTCACCTTAAACTCGTTCTCTTTAACAACTTTCGTTACCTCGCCTGCAGTTACTGGCTTTTCAGCCCATACATCATAATCTGTTATTGTTGCAATAGATAAATAACACATGCCAAGCTCTCTCGCTAAATTTATTTCTGGCACTAGAGTCATTCCTATTAAATCCGCAAAATTTCGGAACATTTTAGATTCTGCCCTTGTTGAAAATCTCGGCCCTTCTATGCATATGTATGTACCATCTTTATGTGAACTAATGTTCAACCTCTGAGCGGAGCCTATAACAATGCTCCTCAATGACTCGCAGAATGGGTCAGCCATAGAAATATGCGCAACTGTTGGCCCATTAAAATATGTGTACTCTCTCGATTTTGTAAAATCTATAAACTGATCTGGAAACGCTAGTTCTCCAGGTCTGTACTCTTCTTTCAAAGATCCTACTGCACTTATGGCTATGACTTTTTCAACACCCTCGCTGTACATTGCATATATGTTCGCTTTATAATTTATCTTGTGCGGTGGAATTCTATGTCCCTTCCCATGCCTCTGCAAAAAAGCTATTTTCACACCATTAATCTCACCTATCTCTAGATCTCCAGACGGAGGCCCGTAAGGTGTATCTATCTTCTTCGTGACCTCTGGCTTAAACATCTCTGTTATTCCAGAACCACCTATTATACCTATTTTGACCATCTTTATCACCTTAATTTTGAAATTATTGAGCCGATTAATATCGGCAATATTATAGTTGCATCGCCTTCAACTGTTATATATTTTGCTTTTGCCTTAATCTTGCCCCATGAAACCGCTTCTCTTAACCTTGCACCGGAAAGAGATCCATCATATTCTTCAGCAGTAGTAATATATACTGCATAATCCAGCCCACCTTTAAATTGGTTCCACCAGATTGTATGATGCTTGGATATGCCACCTCCGATCATCAGCGCACCGGTTTTTTTTGCACTGAAAATAAAATCAGATAGTTCATGCTCGTCTAACAATAGGTTAATGCTAAAATCTCGATTTCGCTCCCAGTAGCTCCAGAGCTGAGATCCTACTGCACCATCAGTTATTCCAGGCACAAATACCGGTATGTTGTTCTTGCTTGCCCAGTAAAGTATTGAGTCCTTATCATTGATATAGTTACCAAGCTCGTAAACTAGTTCTCGCACTCCCCACGTTTTTTTTGCAGTAGTTAAGTTTTCTAAAAAATCCTGCATTTTTGATTCTATGATTGTCCCATAACTATCATTAGGAATGAGCACATTGCCTAATCTGTTTATGCCTTTCTGATACAATATTGCATCATCAAGCATAAATGAGCCCTGATAATAAGGCTTAAAAGACCTGGCAAGATCATGGTCAAGCGTGCCGCAGGTAGTGATAATAACATCTACCAGTTTTCGTTTTACAAGTTCCTTAATAACTCCTCTCGTTCCTGTCGATATAATATCCGCAGGAAATGATAGAAACTTGGTGGCACTCTTGTCCTTAAACATTTTGATCAATATTTCTTCGGCAGTGCCGAGCTTTGCCGACGTAAAGCCTCCAGATTCTTTATAATACTCTAGAAGCTCAGCCAGTTTCATGTTTTCGCTTAAATTAATATCTTTTACAACTTTTTCAAGCATATTTATCACTTCATTCCTTCTATTAGATCTGTGTGTCTTGAAAAATAGGAGTTAACAGGCTTTAATATCTCAATAAGCTCATCTGCAATTGAGTTTTTGAGATCTAGCGGATGGATCAATCCCTCTGCAAAATTGTGCTCTAGCTCTCTATAACTGCTCATTGTAATGTCTCCCCCGAATTTTTCTTCCCTTTTTATCGTGATCTTGTCTTTATAATATGGAAATATAATATACTCTGCAATTTTCAAGAGCGGATTATTTATAATTTCTTTCTCTTGACAGTATGCTTTCGAGATCTTTGCACGTATAATATCTGCGTTTTCATGAACATTTATACTGCTGTTAGGCTTGCTTTTGCTCATCTTAGCTTCAGCAGGGTCCATTCTTCCAGTTCCCTGCAATCCCGGTAATAACGGTGTATGTATTGCGATAGGAACCTTATAGTTAAGTTTTGGTGCAAGTTCTCTTGCGAGCATATGCGCATGTCTCTGATCCATGCCACCATATGCTATATCCAGATCCAGATCAAATATGTCTGCAACCTGCATAAACGGATAAATTATCTTTGATGAATCTAAATCTGCCTCATCCTCCTTTCTGCCCATTATGCTCATAGCCCTTTTTACTCTCTTTAAAGAGGTTCTTTTAGCAACCTTGATCACTTTTTCCCAGTATTCTCTTCGATTTACAAGCTCATCCGCAAATATGAATTTTACAGAGCTTGGCACACCTAACTTTAAAAAAGATTGCTTCATATACTCCCCAGAAATTCTGATTTTGTCCATGTCTCCGCCAAGCTTATCATTTATATATGCATGCCAGTCTGCAAGCAACACTGTAACATCAATTCCTTCCTCTGCTAAATCCTTGATTTTGTTGCCACATATCAGCCCAGTTCCTAAATGCACAAACCCTGACGGTTCAAAACCAACATACCCTTTAACTTTCGTACCTCTTTCTGCTAAGTCTTCAAGCTCCTTTCTGGTTATTACCTCCTGCACATTTTTCAAAATTATGTTCATGTTCATTTGTCTTCACACCTTTTTTCAATGAACGCATCTATAACAAGATACTATATATTTATTTATAACTTTTCGTTAAAAAAATGTCTACATCAAATATGGGGCCGCCGGAATTTGAATCCGGGTCGCCAGCGCCCCAGGCTGGTAGGATGGACCAATCTACCCCACGGCCCCGCTTAATTTCAGTCAAAGGGAATAACCTCATCGATCAGATCTATATGTGATATGATCATTCTTTTACAACAGTATCTTCTGACTCCAATCTGCTCAAAAATGCTTTTGATCTCTTCCACAGTTGGATCTCTGTTCTCTTTTTTTCGGATTTCATCTACTTTCTCTTTAAAGTTCATGTAATCCGAAGCTATAACCCTACCACAAGAATAACACCTTACAGGAATTATCATAGTCTAATCACCTGTAAGATTTCTGCTTTTTACTTCTGGCACCGCGACCCATTGGTAACTTAGGCATCTTTCTTCTAACATCGTTTACTAATAGCGTTCTATCATACTCTCTGTACATATCCTTAATAGTCGGATCATCAAAATACTGTAAAATAGCTCTCGCAATTGCAGTTCTGCTGGCATCAGCTTGCCCTATTACTCCACCGCCAGATACATTTATATCTATGTCTATAGAATTAAGTTTTTCACCAATAAGTAATAATGGCTCTTTGATCTTCAATCTTGCAAGCTCTGGCATGTAAACATCCAGTAACTGTTTGTTTATTCTGACTATTCCTTTACCTTCTCTAACTATTGCCTTCGCAATGGCAGTTTTTCTTTTTCCACTTGTCACTACCGTTTTCATGTTTATTAACACCCTCACTTTTTATAATTTTGCACCTAACTGCTTGGATATCTCTTTTAAAGTTACGAATCCTTTAACTTTTTCATTTTTCGCTTCTTCTATTACTATTCTCTTACCATCTACATATTCTTTAGGAACTCCAATGTAAACCATCAGGTTTTTATATGCAATCTTGCCATGTGAACTTTTCATTGGTAACATTCCTCTGACTGTTCTCCTTAATATACGATCTGGCATCCTTGGAAAAAAAGGACCTTTTCTGATAGACCCTCGCTCATACTTCGCTTTGTATCTTTGTATAATATTAGCTCTTCTTCCAATGATTATCGCCTTATCCGCATTTACTATCACTACATTTCCTCCATCTAATAGTTTTTTTGCAACAATAGATGAGAGTCTTCCCACTATCAATCCCTCTGCATCAATTATATCCATCTGAACTCACCTGAATATCCTTATATTACTGCCTTTTGGATTCTGAACTAAAGCATCTTTTATGCTCAAAGTTTTTCCTCCAATAGACTCTATCTTCTCTTTAGCCTCTTTTGAAAACCTGTATGCAATTACTGTTAATTTTTTATTTAAGTTCCCAGAACCCAATACTTTGCCAGGTATTAATATAATATCTTCATTCTTAGCATATCTTTCAATTTTGCTTACATTTACTGCTGCATAATTCTTTAAAGGTTTTTCTAACCTGATTGCTACATCTTTCCAAATCTTCACCTTTTCATCTAACGACTGCTTTTTTAAATTGTTGATAAGATCTATCAGCTCAATATTTGTTTTAGTTGTCATAATAAATTCCTCTAAATAGCAATTTAATGGATTATATGTAATTCATTAATAAATTTTTCTGATCGTTTTTAATTTTTGCAACCTTTAATTTACATTTGAGATGTTACTGTAATTAATTCCCCTAATATCTTGTAAGCAATCGAAAGAGGCTCTCTGTGGTTCTTTAAAAATGATCTGCCATGCTCAGTGATTACGTAAGTCTTTTTTACTCTTCCCTTTGATTTGGTGTCTATGCTCTCAATTATGAATCTTTTCTTTTCTAACGATTTTAAAAGCGTATAGATCATTCCGGCCGGTAAATTATATTTAACATCTTCCGAAATCTTCTTCTGCAGCGCATAACCGTGTGAAGGACCATCCAATAAATATCTCAATATAAGTAAAGAAATAGTACCGCGAAAGATCCACTCTTTTGTGTTCATAATTTCTCTAAATGAATACATATTTAAATAGTTTATCTATAAGTTAGTTAGTTGTAAAAAATAATTCAAAAAATTAATATACTCACTTAATATGTAAGAAAAAAAAGGTGTGTACTTATATGACAAAAAAACCAGGCCGAATGTATCGACAGATAACAGGACCAGCATATTCTAGAAGAGAGTATATTTCAGGAGTCCCAGCCTCTAGAATTCAACAGTTTGAGCACGGAGATCTTAAAAACCAAACTCGCTTTGGATATGAATTGTTGCTTAGAGCTGTGGAATCTTGCCAGATCAGACATACATCTCTCGAAGCAGCCAGAATTTCTGCAAATAAATATTTGATGTCTGCTGTGGGTACTGTTAACTATTATTTGAAAATTATCAAATATCCTCACCACATATTAAGAGAACATAAAATGGCTACTGGCGCTGGAGCAGATAGAATATCAAGTGGGATGAGCATGGCGTTTGGTAGACCTGTTGGCACTGCAGCCAGAGTAAAAGCAGGAGAAGTATTATTTTTGCTAAGAATTGATTCCCAAAATTTAGATAAAGCCAAAGAAGCTTTTAGAAAAGCAACCATGAAGTTGCCTACACCTTGTAAAATAGAGATTAATCAGTTTAAAAACTGATTATTTTTTTGTTTCTTCAAATACATATTCAAACTCTTTCATAATAAAACTTTTTTGCTTTTCATCTAATATATCAAAATCTAAAGTCACTAACAAAATGCCATGATTTTCTGAAACGTAATCTTTCAAATTTTCTACCATCTTTAATACAGAATTAAAATTAGTGTTGTTTATCATGGATTCTATACCGTCTAAAAGAATAATGCTGTTATTATTTTGAGCTAGAAACTCCTGCACTTTTGAAGAGATTTTGCTAAGATCTGTGACCGGTAGCTCTTTAGCTCCTAAACTATTTGTGCCTCTGTCTAATTTTGTGAGCCAGTAATAGTTCACTGCCGGATAATTTTTATAGATGTCCAGGGTTGATGGATGAATCCTTGATATACATATACCAGGATAGCTCTTGTCAAGTACCTGCTTGAATATACTAAATACTAACTTTGGTTTTTTTTCGTTAACTATATATGATTTCCCCAAAGATAAGTTATAATCTGGTTTCTGCATAGTTCTAAATTTCAGATTCTTTTCTAGTATTGTCATTTTTTTCTGCTTTTCATTTATAAACATTAAAAGTTCTTTCTTGGCGGACTCATCAATATGCAGTTTATCTAAGATTTCTTTTAATTCTCGCATAACTGATTCTGTTGCTTGTTTATATCCCGCCAGAAAATCTGTTTTCATTTAGAGGCATTATTAATATTTTGTATTATAAATTTTTCTATGAAAAATGTAAAAATCCTATTTTTTCATATTTTTAGATGACACTATCTCCTGCAACAACCTTGCACCCAGCATTGCAGTATTGCCTTGATCATAATGCGGAGAAATCTCAACAATATCTGCACCAATTAGCCTATCTCCAATATAATCTATTATATGTTTCACATCAGAAGGATCTAACCCGTAAGGTTCTGGAGTGGCTACTGCCGGCGCAAATGCAGGATCTATGCCGTCAATATCCAATGACAAAAATATTTTTTTAGATGAAATATTTTCTAAAATTTGATCTATGGCTTTCTTCCAGCCAATGGCTTTGAAATTGTAGGCAGAAATATAAAAATATTTTTTTTCTAATGCATCATAGTACTCTTCTTCAGAAATGGATCTTACCCCAAATGCTGCAGTTCTTTTGTTCCCTAATATTTCATAACTTCTCCTTGCAACGCATGCATGGCTGTATTTTACCCCTAAGTATTCTTTTCTGAAGTCCAGATGTGCGTCTAAAAAGATTATCGCTGCATCTCTTTCTTTCAGTGCTTTAGCAATGCCTGTTGTTATAGAATGTTCCCCGCCTAGCATAATTGGAAACTTAGACTTGTCAAGAATATCATTAGCATAGAACTCTACCTCTGATATCACATCTTCAACATATCCTTTTTCTTCCAGGTTACCCATATCATGCAAATTTACATTATTCATGCTAAACTTTTTTTCAAAGATAAAAGATTCTATGTTGATTGACGCTTCTCTGATCGAATTTGGTGCAAATCTCGCACCCCCGCGATATGAAGTAGTGCCATCGAACGGAACTCCAAATATCACAAACTCTGCTTCTTCAAAATCTGCATTAGAATCCGCATATTTTAACAGATAGGGCATATAATTTACCTTATGTTTTCATTATCTTTCTTTTTCCAAGCGCTTCCCAATACTGTATCTCTGATCCTGCGACAATCTGCCCTTTGAACTCTTCAGGTATGTCCATCTCAAAAGTTTCATATGTTGATGTATCCATCAGCTGTACTGTGTTTTCGTTGACAGACAGTACCTGTGCATTCTTCTTTTCTATAATGGGAGACTTAACCTTATGCTTTACCGGGTATACTACATTTTTTTTCTGGTTATTAAAAACTCCTATAGCAACTATCCTGGCTTTTGCCTCACCATGTTTCCCTGGCTTGGATGTTGTGAACTCAACAATTTTGCAGGGTTCATCATCGATAATTATATAATGTCCTTCTTTCAGTTCTCTTACTTCTACATCTTTCCATGACATTTTTTAGCACCTTTATTATTTTAATAATGATATGCTAATTATATATATCTATTTAACTGTTATGAACTTCTCCGCCTCACTTTGTTCAGATTTTTGTAATTTCAATCTTCAAGTCTGATGTTTCTTCTAACCGCTCACAACTTCATAACAGTATCTTATTTCATCAGAAAAGTAATTGCTAAATTATCCAATCAAAACAATATTGTAAAATATTAAATACAATTTTGATATATGTAATCTAAGATGGATTATAAACTTGTTATTGTTGTAAGAGATGATCTTACCTTATCTAAAGGTAAGTTGGCAGCCCAGGTAGCACATGCTTCTGTAGAATGCGCAATTAAAGCTAAAGATAAAATCCCGGATGTTTTTAGAGGATGGTATAGAGAAGGCCAGAAAAAGGTGGTTTTAAAGGTTAAAAACGAAAAAGAACTGTTTTTACTGAAAGAAAAGGCTGAATCTATAGGGTTTGTCACCGCTTTGATCACGGATGCAGGATTGACAGAAGTGCCTCCCGGCACTGTTACTTGCCTAGGGATAGGACCTGACAAAGAGGAATTTCTGGATAAGATTACCTCTTCTCTACCACTGTTATGAATCATGAAAAAAAATATAAGAGCACTGGGTATAGACGATCTGCCTTTCAAACTTAGGTCTGAAAAGAGTGGAATTGTAGGCACTGTTATGCGAGCTCAGGCATATATAGAAGGTGTGGCTGTAAAGCCCATAAAGGTGGACGGAGATGACGTAACCTTTAAATTAATTGAGCTTCTTGAAAATTCAAAATTTTTGGATCAACTTCGCGTTATTTTCACAAATGGCATTACTTTCGGAGGGTTTAATGTCCTTGATTTGGAAAAAGTATACCAAAAATACAGTATTCCGATAATCACAATATCCAGGAAAATGCCAGACTTTCAAAAAATTGAAGATGCTCTTAAAAAACATTTTTCGAACTGGGAAATGAAATTATATTTAATGAAAAAATTAGAGATCCATAAAATTATAAACAATAACTCTGAGATTTTTACCCAATATTTAGGTATTGAAGATTCTGATGCTGTAAAAATTATTAAGCTATTTACAGTTAGAGGTGCCGTTCCAGAGCCGATAAGAATATCCCATATAATTGCCAGTGCCATCTATTTTGGGGAATCCCATTCTAAGGTCTAGTAATAATCTACTTTATGTTTTTCATCCCTGTTTCTGACTTCCAAAAACTTGTATACTGTCGAATGTTTACTACCCTCTAACAACATTTCAACTGACTTTTTTGCAAGCTCAATTTCATCAAAGTTACCAATTATGGATATTGTGTTACCATATACAGAAACATTCGATCCTGTCAATTCCTCTATAGTTCTTCTCACCTTTCCGTCAGTGCCAATAATCCTAGCCCTAGCCACATGAACTTTTTTTTCACGTTTACCATAAAAATCTTTCAGATCAATAACCTCTAAAAATATGTCTTCGTTGAAGAGCTTGAATGCATTTTTCGGCGAAAAACCACGCCCTATAGCTTGCACTATGTCCTTGCATTTCATTGCAGATATGGGATCACTGCCAGTGTCATCTATCACTACAGATCCATCTTCAGAGTCTATCTCTAATTTTGTATCTGTGGAACGCTCTATAGTCTCTTTGGTCTCTCCGTTCCTTCCTATCAATGCACCAATCCTCATCCTTGGAACTTTTAAATAAAACATATCAATCGCCTAATTTCAATCCTTTAAATATTTCATCTTGTTTAATCTTTAACCCGTACTTATTAAAATATTTTACTATATTTTCTATGTCCCTCCTTAAAAATTCTATGGCTAAAGGATGATTTAAAGGTACACTCTGCCCTACATCTATTATATATGGCAATTTTCTATAATATAGAATATTATATTCACTGAGATCACTATGAACCAGTTTCGCCTTATTTACAATGAGCAAGATAGATTTCTTTACTTCTTCGAATACATTTGCCGGATCTTCTAATTTCACATCTTTTAGAGTAGGTGCAGAAGATTTGGATGTGCCTAGATATTGCATGATCAATATATTTTGATAAGATATTATCGGCTTTGGAACATGAACATGAAATTTATGCATGAGCTCAAGATTTTTAAACTCTTTTTGTGCCCATAGATAGATAATGTTATCTTTAGTTTTTTTAACTTTATCGAATCTGTAATCTCCCTCAATATAGTTAATTATAGCTTTAAAATTGGCGTTTGAAGTTCTGTAAACTTTAATAGCATATGATTTCCCATCTTTTTCCCCTATGAAAACATTTGCTTCTTTTCCCGTAGATATTGAATAATTAAGGGTGTCCAATATTCCATGGTTAAAAAGATAATAAAATGCCAACAGCGTTCTCTTATCAAATACTTCGTCATATGTATTGCGATCTTCTGACCTTTTTATCTGCCTTTCAATCTTTATTTTTCTGTTAAGATATTCTCTATCTTCTTCATTTATCATGCTTTTCCAAATACATCCAAAATTTCAGGCAATAGCCTGTTTCTACTCAAATAAGAAACTTGTGTGTGAGAGTATCTGTACACAATATCCCCCTTATCATCCTGGAAACTCCATGGTTTTATTATTACAAGATCTCCCTCTTTAATCCACATTTTCTTTTTTATTTTCCCCGGAACTCTGATCGTTCTAGCCTTACCATCTTCACACATTACAGTCATTCTTGCACTGCCCAGCAACTTGTCAACTATTCCAAATAGCTCTCCATTATTCTTATTAGGCAATGGCACTCTCGTAATCTCCATTTCAGTACTTTCATTATTTTTTCTATAATATGGCATATAAATCCTCGCTTTTTATAGATTTGAGATAGGTTATAAGTATATAAAATTAGTTGTAAAATATCTGTATTAAATAAAATGAGTTATTTTAAGAAAGATATATATAGAAGATATAAAATACCGAATGAGAGTTTCAGGATGGATCAATATGCCTAAGAAAACAGATACAAAAGAGGCAATGAAAAATAAGCTTGAACAATGTAATGAATCATTGATCAAGAAAGATGCGGTTATTGAAGAACTCGAAAAAAAGATAAAATCATTAGATGAAAGCATTAAAGGATACAATGACAAATTATTAAGAATGCAGGCTGATTTTGAAAATTATCAGAAAGTAATACAGAGAGGAGAAGAGGAATTTATAAAATCTGCGAACAGAAAATTGATACTTGATCTTCTGGACGATCTTGAAAATCTGGAGCTGGCTGTCGAGAAGGCAAGTGCAAAAGACCAGTTTTATAATGCTGTTTTAGGGATAACTCAGCATTTATGGAACACCTTGACCAGATTCGGCGTGAAAAAAATTGAAACAAAAAACAAGAAATTTGATCCATTTTACCACGAAGTTATCGCTACAGAAGAAGGAGATGGGGAAGACGGGACTATAATAGAAGAATATAAAAGAGGGTATCTTTTATATGATTCATTACTCAAACCCGCTAAAGTTAAAGTTTTAAAAAAGAGGTGAATTAAATATGGAAAAAATATTAGGAATAGATCTAGGCACTAGCAATTCAGCTGCAGCAGTTATTATATCTGGCAAACCCACTATAATTCCCAGTGCTGAAGGAATAAGCATAGGCGGTAAAGCCTTTCCAAGTTATGTGGCTTTTACAAAAGATGGTCAGTTACTGGTCGGAGAACCTGCAAGAAGACAGGCACTTTTAAATCCTGAAGGTACAATATATGCTGCAAAAAGAAAAATGGGAACTGATTATAAATATAAAGTATTTGGAAAAGAGTACACTCCACAGCAGATATCCGCCTTTATTCTCCAAAAGATTAAGAAAGATGCTGAATCATTTTTGGGAGAAAAAGTACGTAAAGCTGTAATCACAGTACCAGCATATTTTAATGATAATCAGAGACAGGCCACTAAAGATGCCGGCGCAATTGCAGGGCTTGAAGTAATTAGGATAATTAACGAGCCTACTGCAGCTTCATTAGCCTATGGGATAGATAAATTGGAAAAAGAACAGAAAATACTCGTTTACGATTTTGGTGGAGGAACACTTGATGTAACAATCATGGAATTTGGTGGCGGAGTGTTTGAAGTGCTATCCACTGCCGGTGATACTCAATTAGGTGGCACGGATATGGATAATGCAATTATAGATTTCATCACTAACGATTTCAAAAATAAAGAAGGTATAGATCTCAAAAAAGATAAAAGTGCGTTTATAAGAGTCAGAGATGCTGCTGAAAAAGCGAAGATTGAGCTATCGACTTCAACTGCCACAGAAGTAAACTTACCATATATCACTGCAACCCAAGAAGGACCTAAACATCTTGTAATGCAGATTACACGTGCTCAGTTAGAAGAGCTTGTATCTCCGATCGTAGAGAAAACTAAAATTTCCATTACAGCTGCTTTAGATAATGCAAAGTTGGACAAAAAAGACATAGATAAAGTAATATTTGTAGGAGGACCTACACGAATGCCGATAGTGCAGAAAGTTATAGAAGAATTTTTAGGCAAGAAAATTGAGCATGGCGTGGACCCAATGGAATGTGTAGCATTAGGTGCTGCATTGCAGGGTGGGGTTCTTGCAGGAGAAGTAAAAGATATTGTGCTGCTAGATGTCACACCTTTAACCTTGAGCGTTGAGACTCTTGGAGGCGTTGCTACGCCATTAATTCCCGCAAATACAACAATCCCTACAAAAAAATCTCAAATTTTCTCTACTGCTGCGGATTTTCAAACAATAGTAACTATTCATGTGGTTCAGGGAGAGCGAACATTAGCAAAAGACAATGTATCTTTAGGTATGTTCAACCTTGAAGGTATTCCGCCTGCTCCCAGAGGAGTGCCACAGATCGAAGTAACATTCGATATTGACGCAAATGGAATATTAAATGTTACTGCCCAAGATAAAGCGACCGGAAAACAGAAAAGCATATCTATAAGTGCTTCTACAAAGCTGACAAAAGAAGAAATTGAAAAGATGAAGAAAGAGGCAGAAAAATTTGCTGAAGAGGATAAGAAGAGAAAAGAGGAAATTGATCTCATTAATACTGCTGAAAGCCTGGTTTATGCCAGTGAAAAAACATTAAATGAATATGGAGACAAGATTCCACAAGAAAATAAAAATAAGGTTCAAGATGTAATTAAGGATCTGAAATCTGCTATAGAATCCAAAGATTATCAGAAAATAAGAGAGTATTCTGAAAAACTGAACAAAGAAATACAAGAAGTTGGCGCTTCTATGTACCAGAAGTCAGAACCAAAAGAAGAGAAAAAAACAGATGAGACAGTTGATGCAGAGTACAAAGATAAAAGTGACAAAGAATGAGCAGAGACTACTATGAAATTCTGGGTGTATCCAAAACTGCAAGTAAAGATGAGATAAAAAGAGCATACAGAGAACTCGCTAAAAAATATCACCCAGATCTCAACCCCAACAATAAAAAAGAGGCAGAAGAAAAATTCAAAGAGATCAGCGAAGCTTACGAAGTGCTTATGGATGATGACAAAAGACAGAAATATGATCAATATGGAGAAGAGGGCATAAAGTTCGGATCTCAGGGATTTGACTGGAGTAATTTTACACACTATGAAGATATATCAGATCTCTTCAACCAGTTTTTTAAGGGGTTTGGAAATTTTTATGAGGAAGAAGACAGTGGTGCTGGCAGAGATATTGGCATTGCTGTTGACATAACCCTTAAAGATGCATATACAGGTGTGGAAAAAGATATATCATACACCAGATCAAAAAACTGCGACGCATGTAACGGCACTGGTGCTAAAGATGGCAAAACAAAAATATGCCCCCTCTGTAAAGGAACTGGAAAAATAAGAAAACAGACTGTGCACGGATTCATGCAATATGTTACTGTACAACCCTGTCATGTATGTGGGGGAAAAGGATATATCATAGAGGAAAAATGCAAAAAATGTAACGGTACCGGTAAGATAAATGTCACTGAGAAACTTTCTGTCAGAATTCCGAAAGGGATACAGGACGGTGCAAGGCTCAGAATAGCAGATAAAGGAGAGATGGGTAAAAGGCAGAGTGGAGATCTGTATGTGGTCGTTCGCATTCAGCCAGATTCTAGGTTCGAAAGAGATGGAGAGAACCTACACACAGTCAAAAAGATTTCGTTTGTAAAAGCTGCACTTGGTGATGAACTGGAAATCGAAACTCTTGACGGTACTGAAAAATTAAAGATTCCGGCGGGGACACAGCCTGGCACGATAATAAAACTGAGAGGAAAAGGCATGCCCAGAATGAGACATCTGGGCAGTGGAGACCTCTTTGTGCATATTGAAGTTGAGATTCCTACTTCTTTAACATCGAGGCAGAGAGAACTTCTGGCAGAATTTGAGGGGGAAACTAATAAAAAAAGAAAATTTTTCTCATTCTAGAGAAACATAAATTCTCTTATTTGCTTTGCCCTTGCTTTCGTATTTTGAAATTTTGATAGTCCCAACCTCGGCAGTATTTTTTACATGCGTTCCGCCGTCTGCCTGATAATCAAATCCCTCAATATCTATCAATCTTACAGTTTCTAGCTTTTCAGGCAAAAGATCCAGTTTTACCCTGACAATACTATTAAAATCCAGATTTTTTGGGTCTTCGAATCTCACAGTAACAGGCAAATTCTTTTTTACAATATCATTGGCATCATTTTCGATTATTGGTAACAGATCTCTATTCAATGCCTCATAATTTACGTCCATTCTTGCCCTATCTTCGCCGATCTGAGAACCAGTGATTTTAGCGTTATATTTTTTGAACAATACCCCACTCAAGATGTGTATTGCAGTATGGTACCTCATATGCGCATATCTTCTATCCCAGTCTATGAGACCATAGGCAATGGAAGAGATTAGCTCTTTATCTGGGGGAGAATCCACAATATGATATATTATGTCAGAATCTTTTACAGTGTTTAAAACTTTAACAGTTTTATTGCCTATTTTTAAAATTCCAAAATCCGCAGGTTGCCCACCACCTTCTGGATAAAAAGCGGTTTTGTCCAGCACCACTTTATTTTCAGAGATATCTAGGATCTTCGCTTCAAATTCTTTCAGGTAAGAATCATAATAATACAAAGGTTCAGTTTTCATAATTGATTAATACTAACAAAATGTTTAAATTTTTCTGTTTTTGGTACTTTTTCTATTTCAATTCAAAAATATGTTTATTAGATTTTTAAAACTTTAAGAGGTAAGAAAAGATTTAATATCGCAAATATATACACTTACACTGATATGGGCTCGTGGTCTAGCAGGCTATGACGTTGCCCTTACACGGCGAAGATCACCGGTTCGAATCCGGTCGGGCCCACTTCTTTTTTGGGGATATATATATAAAGCGAAAAAAGTAGATTAAGATATATAAATCCCATTCTTTACCAAAGAATAGGCGGGCTCGGAGGGATTTGAACCCTCGACCATTCGGTTAAGAGCCGAACGCTCTACCGATCTAAGCTACGGGCCCATCATAACCCTTAATAACTTTCATTTTAAAAAGCTTTTGCATATAAGATGTTCTCAACTAATCTTTGGTTATTTAGATTCAAATAGATTGTTTATTGCTCTGATATTATCATTTTTTAAAGTTAGTGACTAAACTCTAACACAAACATTTAATCTTATGCCTGGATCTAAAAAGCTAAAGTTCACTGACTTTAATACGCCATGACCAAGTATTGGAACTATCAAAAATTGTGAGTCACAAAATTTCAAATTCAGCGAAGACCTCACATAAAAAACTAGAAATATTGAGTTTTGATTATCTAGTGCATGGTACATTATGATGAACTAGCTCATGATTTTGAGGATACCAGAGGAAAAGATGTGCCTTTAAAGCTAATAAAAGCGATCCTGGATCTTCAGAAAATAGATTGCTCTTCAAAAGTTTTAGATTTAGGATGTGGTACTGGTAGGATTGCGATAACAATGCAACTTATGACCGGCGCTAAAATTATTGGCATTGATAATTCTTCAAAAATGTTAGAAATAGCGGCTAAAAAGTATGGCCATGTATTATGGTTAAAAGAAGATCTCGATAACTTAAAATTTCAAGATTGTTGTTTTGACCTTATTTTGTTGGTATTCGTAATACATCATCTGCAGAATTTAGAATCGTTGCTTAGAAAACTGAAGAATATGCTAGACTCAAACGGGTCTTTGATCATTGTAACCGTTTCACGTGAGCATATAATAAACTGGCCGAAATCTCTTTGTTTAGATCAGTTTTCAAGGTTTATTGAGATAGATCTAGCGAGGTTTCAGGATATTAACACCCTTAAGATTTTGCTTGAAGAGATTGGATATAAGGTAAATATTGAAAGCTTTAATGATGAAACTGTTTATAAAAAAGAGGAGTATATAGAAAGAGTTAGAAAAAAATATTTATCTACACTATCTGTTTTGAATGATAAAGAATTTGAGCTAGGGTTCAAGAAGTTTTTAGATTGTATAAATTCTAGGTTTTCAGAAAACGTTATTTCAAAAAGTGATTTTGTGATCATACAAGCTAAAAAGTATCAAGATATAAATACAGAATAATATTTATGTATAATTATGATCTGCCCCATTGAATACAGATATGGTAGAGATAGAGTAAAGGACATTTTTAGTGAATCTAAAAAATATGATTACATGTTAAAAGTAGAAGTAGCATTGGTTTACTCTTATTTTAAGTTAGGATTGATCAGTAAGCAAGATTTTGAGATCATTGAAAAAGCTGCTATGAATGTCAATATTGACAGAATCAAGGCTTTTGAAGCACAGACAAAACATGATGTAATGGCCTTGGTGTTAGCGCTAACCGAGCAGGCTGGAAACTCAGGAAAATACATACATTTAGGAGCCACATCCAATGATATAATAGATACTTCCACAGCCATACAATTTAAAGAGTTTATTAAGATACTGAAACAGGATCTTTTAGATCTAGAAAACGTGCTTATCAGTAAGTCTAATCAATATAAGAATACTATTATGCTGGGCAGAACACATGGACAATGGGCTTTACCAATCACTTTTGGATTAAAACTAGCAGTATATTTAGACGAGATTCACAGACATTTAACGAGGGTCAAAGAGTCTGAAAAACGGGTGATAGTAGGTAAAATGCTTGGCGCAGTTGGAACAGGAGCAGGATTTGAACCCTATACGCAGAATATACAGAAAATTATTTCAGAGTACTTAGGGATTAATTTAGATTTTGCTACAACGCAGGTAGTAGAGAGAGACAGATACATAGAATTCATTTCTATAATTTCAAATATAGCTACCACTCTCGAAAAAATTGCCACCGAGATCCGAAATCTCCAAAGACCTGAGATAGGAGAGGTATCTGAGTACTTTGACAAAGAAAAGCAAGTAGGATCCAGCACTATGGCGCACAAGCAGAATCCAATAGTTTCAGAGAATATATGCAGTTTAGCAAGAATTATACGTGGTTTCATCGTACCCATGCATGAATCTGCAATTTTATGGCATGAGCGGGATCTGTCAAACAGTGCATCCGAACGATTCATAATTCCGCACAGTTGTGTATTGATTGATGATATTCTTATCAAAATGAAAAACGTTTTAGATACTCTCATTGTCAATGAAGACGTAATGCATGCCAATCTAGAAAACGCGAGATACTTTGTTATGGACGAACCCATCATTGTAGCCTTGACAAAAAAAGGGCTTGGAAGACAGCAGGCACATGAGTTTGTGAGATTGGCCGCAATGCAGAATAAAAGGATAGATGAAGCTCTACTTAATATCCCAGAAATATCGAAAATAATTACAAAAGAAGAACTAGAGTCATTGACCATTCCAGAAAGATATCTTGGAGAGTCTGAAAACATTATAGAAACAGTGATAAAGAATGTTCTAGAAGATCGAAAAGAGAGTATCTCCTGAAACCAAAGTTAAGATTATACCGTAGTAATATATCTGTCATAGTAAAACTTTTTTACTAGAACATTCATAACCTTCAAAGGCACGAAATTATGATGAAAAAAGATATCGTTTTAAAATCCCTAAAAGACCAGATACTTGAGATACTTGCTGATGATGGAATGTCTATAACTTCCATTAGTAAAGAACTAGAAAATAGAGGGAATAAGATACACAGACTGGTCTTAACAGGATATCTTTATGCACTACAGGATATGAATATTTTAAGAGAGAAGGATATCAAGCCATCAAAAGTATTTAGCGTTGCTTCTATCAAAGAGAAATCAATATATGATATAATAGGCACTTATGTATCTGAGCATCCTGAATCTTCAGATGTTGCATTATACTTACTTTATAAGTTATTTAAACGCCCAATTTTAAAGTATGAGCTTGATAAATGTGATGTTGGAAGACCTGCTTACGCTGAAAAAATATTTGGGGATGAAAGAAAAGAGACCCTTGAAATTTTTGAAAAGCTGAATATTAGCATTCCGAAGAATATGCCCGCATATATTCCAAATAAAAATTATGATTCTGAGTTCATGGATATTCTGGCAATGATCATAATTCAAAAATATAATTTATATCCATATTTTTCAAATAAAACCACACAGCTAAAAATAGACACTATCTGATAATACCATATCCTATCAATCGCCATCTATTTGTAATTTTCCTGCTTATAGAAATTCTCTGCCCTTTTTCTGCTACAATAGGGCTTTTTAAGGATATGTCTGCGATATTCGGTCTTGCACTTTTGACAATGCCTACTGTAGTAGCAGTTCCTACGCTTATCATCAACGCTTCATTAGTCCTTATGTTTTCAACCTTGATTTCCGTAGTATGCCCTACTACATTTTCTAACAGATGGATATCCACTGATATCTCATCTATAATTTTTGGCAATGTTCCGGGAGCTCCAGCAACTCGGCCTGTAAGACCATCCGCCTTGGTAAGAGCTGGGTCCAGCCCTGTTCCTATTGCAATCAATCCACCTGGTTTAACAGTATTCACCATCTTACCAGATGCCATTAGCGTTCTAACTGTAGTGTAAATTGGTTCCCACATTGTTTTTCGTCCTTTAGTTACCTGAAATCCAGGCATAATCTCAATCTCATCTCCGATATTGAAAACACCCTGTATCAAAGACCCTCCAATCACACCACCCACAAGCTTGTTTATATCACTTCCAGGACGATTTACGTCGAAAGATCTTGCTATATACATTCTTGGACTTTTGCTTTTATCGAATTTAGGAGTCGGAATAGTTTCCTCTATTGCTTCTATTAATAAATCTATATTAGCATCATGATGGGCACTTACCGGTATTATGGGTGCGTTCTCAGCTATAGTACCTTTAACAAATCTTTTTATTTCCTGATAGTTTTCTCTGGCTCTCTCATCAGTTACAAGATCTATCTTATTCTGAACAATCACAATATTCTTAAGTCCCATAATTTCCAGTGCCATTAAATGCTCTTTTGTTTGTGGTAAAGGGCATGTTTGATTTGCTGCAACTAAAAGCAGTGCTCCGTTCATAATTGCAGCGCCAGACAACATCGTTGCCATTAGTGTTTCGTGGCCTGGAGCATCTACAAAGCTGACTACTCTTCTTAGTTTAACTTCTTTTACACATCTTTGGTCCGGGTCTGTAGTGTAAATAAGTTCTCCGTTTTCATCGGTACATGTGTAAAATGCGGTATCTGCATACCCAAGTTTAATAGATATACCTCTTTTTATTTCTTCACTGTAAGTATCGGTCCATACTCCAGTTAGAGCCTTAGTCAATGTAGTTTTGCCATGATCAACATGGCCAACCATTCCGATATTTAATTCAGACTGTTCGGGGAGCGCTTTCATGAAGCACCTTCTTTATTGCTCTCTTCCAGACTTTTAGATCCATACTGAGTAATTACCATATTGATTTGCACAATATCAGGATTAATCATGTTCCCACGAAACATTTTCTTCTTTCTCGCACCCTCTTTTTTAGGATTAAACCCAAATCCTTCAGTTACTAGCAACGATTTTCTAACTCCACCTGCAAGATCTGAGCGCATTGGAAAACCATCTTTGTCAGTTCCGCCCATGATCTTCAGTTTATATTCTGCAAGGTCTAATAATAAACCATCTATCTCTTCACCTATCTTTTTGCCTACCAGTACATCTGCTTGAGGACTGGCAAGTTCTTTTTTATAGCTTTTTCCATTTTTAGGATCTGCAATTACTATCTTGAAACTAGTCATTCTCTCATTCACCTTTAATTCAAAATTCGTAAATGTTTACATATATAATAAACTTTTTGAGATTTGAGTTTGTTAAATTTCTCATATATTTAACAAGGCCTGAAACAAAATTCATTAGATAGAAAATAGGAAATGTTTATAAATGAAATGATTAATAACAGTTAACGATGAATATGATAAGATGGGATAATCTAACATACACAGAACTTGAAAAGTCGCTTAATGATAAAACTGTTGTGATCCTGCCAATAGGATCTGTTGAAGAGCATGGCGCGCATTTACCTTTGAGCTCGGATATGATCCAGCCATATTATATAGCAGAGCAGATTTCTGAGAGAATTGGTGCTATTATTTTACCTCCTATCAGTTATGGTTGGACCAAAACAATGAATTCTTTTAAGGGTACAATATCAATAAATTTTGAAACCTTAAAAATGCTGGTATTTGATATTTTAAGTGCTGTATGCAAGACTGGTGTTAAAAACATTGTCATATTGTCAGGTCATGCCAGCAAATTGCATATGGCAGCTTTGAACCTTGCAGCAGATGAAATTCTAGACATTTATCATATTAAGATTATGGTGCTCTCAGATTATGATATTGCTTACGAATATCGTGGAAGGTTGGTGCCTGAAACAGATTCTCATGCAGGAATAATTGAAACTTCCAGAGTAATGGCAATTGCACCTGAACTTGTAAAAAAAGAGTGGAAATACGAAAAGAAAAAAACAGAAAAAAAGTATATGGTACTCAAAGATATCAGCGAATATTACACATATGGAACGTTAAGTGATCCAGAAGGTGCAAACCCTGAGCTTGGTGCTCAACTAAACAAACTTATTGTAGACAGGCTTATAGATTATATAAAGGCAAATTTTGAGCTTTAAAAACAAAAATTTATAAGTTTATTTATATTGTGTATAAATATGCATCCTGCTGAAAAGATAAAAGGCATAAAGAGCAATTTATTGTTGAACAAGAGGATTATTCTTGGCATTACGGGTTCTATAGCCGCTGAAGAAACTGTAAAACTGACACGCGAGCTGATCAGATTTGGTGCGAATGTTCAGGCAGTGATGACTGAAAGCGCAAAAAAGATAATTACTGTTGACTCTTTAAAATTTGCGACCGGAACTGATGTGATAGATCACATATCGGGAAGCGTTGAACATGTAGATCTTTTGGATAGAGCAGATCTGCTTTTAATTGCGCCCTGTTCAGCAAATACGCTCTCAAAAATAGCAACCGGTATAGCAGATTCAACTGTATCTTTATTTGCGACAACTGCGCTTGGCTCACTAAAGATTCTTATTGCACCTGCAATGCATGACAAAATGTACAACAATCCGGTTATAAAAAACAATGTCAAAATTCTGGAAAAATACGGTGTGCTTTTTGTGCCACCAAAAATAGAAGAGAACAAAGCAAAGATGGCAGATACTGATACCATCGTTGCATATGTTATAAGAACTTTAAACGATGATTACAAAAACAAGAAAATGCTGGTTATTGGCGGAGGCTCTGTAGAATATATTGATGATGTTCGCACAATCTCAAATTTATCTAGTGGAGAAACAGCATTAGAGCTGGCAAAAAATGCTTTTTATCTGGGCGCAGATGTGACCCTTCTGATAGGCACATATTCTGTTTTAATTCCACCGTACATAAAAACCGAACATTTTGACAGTGTAAGCTCTCTTATTGCTGCTATTCCGAAAATGCTCGAATATGACTATATACTAGTACCTGCTGCATTATCTGATTTTACGATTGAAAAAAAGGCAGGAAAAATTTCAAGCGACCAATCTCTAACTATCGAGCTTGTGCCAAATCCAAAATTTATTTTAGCGCTGCGAAATAAATATAAAAATGTGCTTGTTGGATTTAAAGCTGAATATGACATCTCAGATGACTTGCTTCTTAAAAAAGGGCAAGAAAAACTGAAAAAATACAATCTTGAGTTCTTGATTGCGAATGATCTTAAGAAAGTGAAAAAAGAATATACTGAAATACTATTTATTGAAAAAAACAATTACAAAAAACTGGCTGGTCCGAAAGCAGAAGTAACACTTCAAATTTTAAAAATGATGTTACGATGAATTATCTAAAGTGAGTATGATAATACTGGTACCGATCCAGCTGAACCCGATAATTAAAAGTAGTATGTTTGGCACTATTGTAAAATTTAAAATAATCATAATAACAGGTATCAAAAATAAAGCAATAATTCCAAACCATTTAGCAAGATCCATCTAAATTTCACCAAAAAAATAAAAAGAGATTTCTGTTTAACTTAACCAAACAGAGATCCGAGTCCAGCCATGGCCTCTTCTTCATCTTTCTTTTCTTCTTTCTTTTTTTCTTCTTTCTTCTCTTCTTTTGCAGGTTGGGCCGTTGCTGCTGCCGGTGCTGCCGATGCAAATGCAGTAGCTTTAATTGCTTCGTCTATGTTTATGCCTTCTAGAGAAGAGATTAGCGCTTTAATCTTAGCAGTATCTGGAGCTGCTCCAGCTGCTGTAATGATCTTTGCAATGTTCTCTTCTGTAATTTCTTTTCCCAACGTATGCAATATCAATACACTGTATACATATTCCATTTTCTTAACCTCCATTTTTGTTTTCTAACATTTTATTTAGTGTCATCATGCTCAAGTTCGCTTGTTGCAATAATATAGCAATAGATTCTGATGAATAAATCTTGCTACTTACGGCTAGAGAAAGTGCCTCTCTGTGCGCATTAGCCAAGAATATCGGCACTGTGCTCTTTGTGAAGTATCCTATATTCAGTGCAAGACTTGTACCGTACATAGATGTCTGTCTTAACAGCTCTAAAGTCTTATCACTATCCACCATCAATGCCTCTGCATTATATACTATTCCCTCTTCATATATCGCCTTAAGATCCAAACCTATAGTTACTGGAAATATCTCAAGCTTAGAGAGCATTTGTGCCATGTCTTTACTGATCACTTCACCTTTTGATACTACTTTCTGCTCTTTCTTTATTACCACTTTTCCTTTTTCTATTGCTGCCGGTATTCCTACTTTCTGAAAATCACTGACTATAGGACCCGGTTTAAACTGTGTCTCTCCCTCATGAACTTCAATGTCCTCTTCAGCTATCTCTCCACCTTTGGCCGCAGCTTTGGTCTTGGATTTAGAGATTATCTTTGATAATTTGAAAGGATCAGTGTTTCCAAGAATCAATCCTGTTTGATCTGATATATGTTCTGTTAACTTTTCAAGCCCGTTTTTGGATTTGGCAGCTTCTTTTAACGCGAGGGATATATAATTATTTTTGCTCACTACAATCTTTGCATTACCACGAAGCGTTCTTCTGATTGTGTTGATCTGTGTGCCTGGGATACCTCTGATGCCTACAATACCAACAACATCATACTCAGAAATCATCTTTACCAGGTCGTTCACAAGTCCCATCTTTTGTTGTGATACCATATTCATCGCACCTCAATTTTGATCGCTGGACCCATGGTCGTTTTAACATAGAGAGATTCTATATTATATTCTCCATTGTCCATCTTCGCAGTTATTTTCTTCACTACTTCCTGTATATTCTGAGCCAGTATCTCAGGAGCCATTGTCTTTACTCCTATCGGTACCTGAAACGTTCTTCTATCTTTCGTTCTGGCCTTAACCGTTTTTCTAAGGTTTTGAATCAGTGCCGCCGGGTCTGTACCAACTCCTATAGGCCTTGCCATCTTTCCTCTCGGCCCTAAAAATATACCAAATACCTTACCTATCTTGGTCATTAACGGTGCCTCTGCCAAAAAATAATCGTAACTGTTCGCAAATTTCCTGGCTTTTCTCTTGTTTTCTACAATAGAATCAATCTCTTCTGGCATTATCACTCTGTCCGCTACCTTTCCAGCTTTTAATGCAGTCTCTCCCGACGCAAACACTGCTACTTTTATGGGTTTGCCTCTGCCATTAGGTAAAAGAATCTCTTCGTTTATTCTCTTTTTAGGATCTGATAAATCTATATAACGCAAATTAATAGATAGCTCCACACTTTCTAAAAACTTACGTTCTGGAGACTTAGATATAGCTTCTCGAACTGCTTCTAATACTTTTTCATTATCCATTTTATTTGACCACCCTGTAGTATTTTTATTTCGAGTTTTTAAACTCTCCTACAGCTTTTGTAGTTGAAATGGTTACCTCTATATTAACTTTCTGGAACTTTTATCTCTTCATTCTTGATCTTTTTCTGCATCTCTCTGGGATCTAATCCTTCTACCGTTACCCCTAGCGAAACACAAGACCCGATAATCTCAAGTGCCATTCCTTTTAAAGTGTAAGATAGAGAATTAGACATCTTCATTTTCGCAATCTTATAAACCTGCTCCAACTTCAGATCTCCAATCTTCTGAGTCTTCGGATTACCAGACCCTTTCTCAACCTTTAACTCTTTTATAATTAATGCACTGGCTGGGGGTGTACCCACTTCTATCTCAAATTTCTTTGTTGCTGTATCTACTTTTATTGTTACTGGTACCTGCATCCCTTCATACAGCTTTGTTTTGTCATTTATCTCTTTTATTATCTGGCCTATATTCACACCTAGTGGCCCAAGTGCTGGGCCTAAAGGTGGTCCGGGGGTTGCCTTGCCTCCCTCTACCAAACTTTTAACAATGTTTGCCATTTTTATCACTCCTTAGCATTTTCAATTAATTTTACAGAATCAGCCCTGACGTTCAAAGGAATCGGCACTATAGCCTCTATAAGTTCTACTATAATGTTGTTTTTAGTTGCATCGATCTCTATGATCTTTGCTCTTTCCCCTTTAAACGGACCGTCTATAAGTTCTACAATCCCGCCAACCATCAACCCTTCAGTCGCTGGCTTTGGCGTTAAATAGTGTAATACTTCGTCAATATTCATCTCTCCCTTTACTACACCTTTTATTCCCTTTACGCTCTTTACAAAAGATAGTATCTGATCCGGATGCAAAGTTTCTACAAAAATGTAACCTTTTAGCTTGGAAGGTACCATTATTGCATATACGTAATCAATCTTGTTTATAATTATTTTTTTGCCCAGATCCTGCGCTACCGATACTTCTTGCCCAAGCGAGGTTTTTATCGCTACTATTGTGCTCACTAGAACTATGGATACTATATCTGAATCATAAATCGTTTTGTCTCTCAAAAATGATGCGGTTATCTCAAAATTCGACGCATCTCCCAGTGCAGATCCTTTTGGCGTACTAATCTGCAATAGTATGCTCTTTTTCGCTCTCCCTCCGATTTCTATAGTTCTTTCAAAAATCTTATTTAGATTCTCGCTTATCAGATCATTTATCTCCTGTTTCCCTACATAATCCCTGTTTTTTGATTTTGATTCTTCGAGCCCAGTAGTTTTTATAGCCCATTCTAGATCTCTATCCTGCATGTGAAAAGTGCTTTTTATAGAAAAAGATACATGCTCTTTGTTGTCTGTGAGATTCTCTATAGTTGCAGTTATATCTGCCGTTCTTCCTGATGACATCTCGAAGTTTTTCTTGCTCAGTGTTAGCTTTATCAACTTGTTCTCAGTGTTTTTAGGTTCTTTCGTTGAATTAACTTGCCCATTATCGTCTGCAATTATCATCTTCTTTACCCTTTATGGAATTTTTACAAGAATGGTCATAATGTAGTAAATTAGGAACCCTATGCCACCAATCAGCGCTAGACCTGCACTTGTAATTTCTGCGGTTCTTATATACTCTTCATGTGTTGGCTTTCGTGCCATCTTTAATATTCTAGAATACTTCCCTTTACCTATCTGTGAAAATCTGTCATCCAGATCTTGTTGTAAATCATCAAACTTATCAAATATTCCCATATTAATTAACCTCTATTTCATCTTATTACTTCTAGTTTCCCCTTACTCTTATCTAAACTTTTCGCATCTTTTATACCTGTGATCACAAGCATTACGCTCATCATATTCCCTGCCTCTGCTTTTACTGATGAGCCCCATATAATCTTCGCATGCTGGTTCAGTCTGGCAGAAACATTGGCAACAATCTTTTCCGCCTCTTCTATTGTCATATTCTCACCGCCAACCACATCTATCAAAGCACCTGTAGCACCAGAAATATCAATGTCTAACAGCGGAGAGTTTAAAGCCTCGTTAAGAGCTTCTTCTGCCCTGTTTTCACCGTCGCTCTCTCCAAGCCCAATCATCGCCATACCACCATCTTTCATTATGGTCCTTAAATCATTAAAATCCAGGTTTACAAGCCCTGGTTTCGTAACCATGTCAGATATGCCTCTGATAGCTCTCATCAATACCTCATCTGCTACCCTGAATGCTGCGTTTAAAGGTAACCTCGGAACCAGCTGCAATAATTTATCATTAGGAATTACAATTGTAGTATCCGCAGTTTCTTTCAGTTTTTCTAAGCCTATTAAAGCATTATCCATTCTTAATCTGCCCTCTGCAGAAAATGGTAGCGTTGTGACAGCTATAACCAATGCCCCTTCTTCTTTCGCAATCTTAGACACTATAGGAGCACTTCCTGTACCAGTACCACCGCCCATACCTGCGGTAACAAAGACTATATCCGCACCTGCTATAGCTTTTCTTACAATATCCTCAGCTTCTTTTACAGCTTCTGCACCAATCTCCGGCAATGCCCCGGCACCTAATCCTCTTGTTGCACGCTTGCCTAAAAGTATCTTTTTTTGAGATCTTGTAATTAATAAATGCTGTGCATCTGTATTTGCAGCAATTAACTCTACATCTTTAATGTTAGAATCAAAAATTCGTGTGATAGTATTTGACCCAGATCCTCCACAGCCAATGATCTTGATACTCGTTTTTAACTGCTTTAAAAGCTCTGTTAATTCAGTATCATCTTCACTAATACTCTGTTCTGGAACCGTATTATTACTATTTTTTGACAGTAGCTCTTTTACTAATGAATTCATAACAATTACTCCTACTCAATTATAATGTCAAATTCATTAAAGACTTAATTAATATAAATCTTATGGTTTTAATCCCATATTTATTTTTTAATATTTAAAAGTAATAATGCAATTAGATACAGAAGATAAAAGAGAAAATCTTACTTTTTCTCTTCTACTGTCTTTTCCTCCGCCTTTTTCTCTGGAATATATGTTTCAATGAACTTTATGGCTTTATCCGTTTTTTCTCTGATATCTCCGACAATACCAAATTTAGAAGTTGCCCACTCTATCTTATATTTTGCACTTTCAGCGAGGTTTATCTGTATGTCATCGTTGATTGCTATTTCAAACTTATCCACATCTATACCATATCTTATCTCAATTATACTGCTTATCTGGCCTTTTAAATCTGTCACAATTTCTCGTACTGTATATTTATAAAATAGCGTTTTACCGGCAAGTGGATTATTATAATCTACTACTACCCTCCCCGGAGTGACTCTCAAAACTTTACCTGTTTTTTTGTTTAATGTTACAAATTTGCCTACTTCTGGCTCAACATTTTCCTTTTGAAAATCTCTGAATGAGTGAACTTTTACTAGCTTATTATTTCTAATACCATATGCCTTTTCAGGCTCGATTGTAAGCTCCACTTCTTTCCCCACTTCAGCATTAATAATACTGTCTTCAAAGGCTTGAATAAGCATTTTCTTGCCTATAAAAGTAACCATAGGCTTGTATTTTACGTTAGGATCATAAATCCCATTTGCTTTAGCTGTCTCTTCCAGTGTAGTTTCAAACAATGTTTTTTTATCATTTTCCACAATCCAAAGCTCATAATCGAACTTAACGATATCTCCATTATTCATTTTAATGTCACCATAGTACTTTTTTATTCAATCCCATATTCTTTGTTCTTATATAAGTATTTCGTAAAAATATTTTTTTACGAATTTTTTGCGTAAATAGAATAGTTGACCAGTACACCAAAATTTTATATAGTCATATAATTTGTTGAACTTTTGTGATCTTGGATTTTTATTACCCGGGAAAAGCTTTTCCTTCGTTTTCAGTTACTGGCAATGCCTGTGCTCTTAACTGCAAGCATTGCAATCATTATTATTTAGAGACTATGTTAGCTACTACTACCGCAGATTCTCTCTACAGTTCCGCAAAAAAATTAGCAGATTCTGGTGGCACTGGTTTTTTACTTAGTGGAGGATCAGATATTACAGGAAAATTGCCAATTTATAAATTTAAAGATGTTGTAAAGAAAATTAAACATGATTTTAATTTAATGGTTAATGTGCATACGGGATTGCTTGATAGTGAAGATATAATAATGCTTAATGAAATGGATGTTGATAATGTCTCTTTTGATATGGTTGGTTCTGATAAAACTATAAAAAATGTATTTGGAATAGATAAAACAGTGGAAGACTATGCTAAAAGTTTAAAATTGCTGGATCTGGCCGGGATCAATTATACTCCACATGTTGTTATAGGCATAGATTGGGGCAAAATAGATGGAGAATATAGGGCGATAGATATTCTGAAAATGCTGGATAATTTTAAAAAGATTATATTTATTGTCCTGATACCAACAAAGCATACTGCTATGGAACATATAGACCCTCCAAAAATAGAAGATATAAAAGATGTATTTAAATATTCAAAAAGTAATATAAATAAAGAGCATGTGCTAGGCTGCATGAGACCAAGATATATGACAGAAATAGAAACTGCTGCAATAGATAATGGATTTAAGGGAATAGTTATTCCGTCTAAAAATACAGAGAAATATGCATTATCACTTGGATATAATATTGTAAAACATAATTACTGCTGCTCTCTATGATATTTTAATATATAACCAGTTTTTAAAAAAATTAAAAAAATGAAAGATTTTTTTAATCTTTCTTTTTGAAAAAAGATCCACTTTTCTTCTCTTCTTTCGGTTTAGCTTTTTCGACTGCACCTTTTTTCTTGAACTTTGTCTGATCTGCTCTGCTCTTGTTTAATCTAAATGCTACAAAAGCCACTACCACAATTATTACGATTATACCGATTATTATTGCAGGTAATACCCACCCTGCTTGGTTTACAGATACTGTCTTAGACATAACATTGTCTCCAAGATATATAGCTGGCTCTGTAGGAGTATATGCCCTAACCTTTAATGTGAAATTGCCTGAGGATGAAGGTGTCCATGATATTTTCAGTAAAGCTGATTTGCCGTTTAAAAGATTTGTATAAGAAGTATTAGAATATACTTTCCCATTAACATAGAGTATTATATTATACTGAGAGGCAGGTGCATTGCCAGTATTACTGATGTTTACGTAAATGTAACTTTGTGTTCCTACCGTGAATGTGCCGGTCCAATTAAAGTTGTTTAAAACTAAATCTGGACCAATTGGTGTAACCTGTAGACTTGCATTGTAAACATTGTAATTTCCAGATCTATCTGAAACATTCAATAATACATAATATAAGCCATATTTAGAGAAATTTAAATATACTACTGGGCTTGTCATAGTGCCATTTGTAATATTGTATGCTGTACCACTAGCAAGAGCCGTTCCATTTGAGCTATGTATAGACCAAAGGTAACTCACAATTACTCCGTTTTGAGGATCTGTAGAGTTCAAGCCATCAAGTTTTATTATTGAATGTTGTGGAATGCTACTAACTTTCACACCTGTTTGGTTATACATTAATATTACTGGATTAGGCTTCATAATGTCCATGATTTTAACAGGTATGCTTATAGTTACACTGTTATTTACTATATCTGTGTATGTGACATTGATCCAGTCTACTTTATTTCTGGTCGGATAGTTTATTGATGCATTATTAAAGTTCCCGGACATTTTCGTATTGTTTACGTCCCAGATTACAGTTACCGGCTTATGTGATAATATCTGCCCGTTAATAGTATCGTTTGTGTAAAGTGCACTAAGTTCAAACAGTTGTGTTTCATTGATCTTTATCTGTGGCAATATTGCTTGATTCACTCCATTTTGCTCTGAAACTGTTGCAGTTCCAGGCTGTCCATTAAGTAAATAAGCGACTTTATTAGTTGCGTTGGAAACAGTCCAACTAATTATTGCTTTATTGTTAATTTTTATATTAGAATAGGTATTAGGATAAGCACCATCTGCATATATTGTTATATTTGTTTTATTGGTATTGGATGCAATATCAGTAATGCTCAATTTAAGTGTGTGTATCCCGGGAGTAAGTGATTGTGTTTCATTCACAAACCCGGTTCCGCTTGCTATGGTCCCATTATCAAACTGCCATGAATAGTTAGTGTTCTTCCAATTCGCACCTGAGATAATATCACTAATTGCATTCGTTGCATTATATGAGACCGGTTTGTTGGCCGGTACTATTATCGTGTAGTTAGTGCTGCTCTGGTTCAATATATAATTATTATTCTGAATACCTTTCCAGTATAATGCAAATGAGTAAGAATTTAATACTATAGATGGGGCTTGTCTTTTCTCAAGTTTTAATAATATGGTGGAAGTAGTTGAAACATTGTAAATGTTAATATTATTTATATAACCAGAAATATTCGCACCGCTTATTGAATTTACTCTTTCGTATTGAGAAGGTATGCTTATTGAATAACTGTAGTTCAACCTAGCTCCAGCATTGTTACTATTTGTGATATTTAGATTTACAGGTATATATCCAAACTGAGATATTGCAGAGCTGACATTAATTGCGGGCTGTGTGTATGTTGCGCTTACTGTGACTGTAAATCCAGCAAAATTTATGGTAAATGGTTGAACGCTCACTCCCTGAAGTTGATAAAAGTTGTTGTCTACGAGTATCATATTGTTTGTATACTTTTCGATGCTATTATAAAAATATTGAGAAATTGCTTGATTGTTATAATTTCCATATTTAAGCTGATAATAAAGGACTCCGATATTATTATAATTAAAACCGCTGATTACAGACTCATTGTTTAATTGAATTGAATACTTATATGTCAAATTATTAAAATCAGAACTTAATGTATAACTTTCCATTATATTGTTCATAACCTTGTTTAATGTAATTGAATGGTATCCTGATTGAGATGTAAATGTGTTTATATTATAACCATCAGCAGTTAATACTACATAATAGGTTGTCGAAGATGGCACATAGAAGTTAAAAGATCCTCCATTGGAATCATATTGATTGAAAATTAGAGTTTGCCAGAGTTGGCCATTGCTCTGATTTATTAATGTTGCCCTTATTGTACTGCTTACTGGTAAACCGGTACTAGAATCATAAACTGTACCGAATATATGATTGTAATTTCCAACGTTAATAGTTTGCGATACAGAAGTAGAAGTTACTGAAACAGAAGTATAGTAATAGTTATTACTGCCTCCTTCCACATAGGATATCTTTAAATTTACGGTCCCATAAGTCACATTAGCTGTGATTTCACCTGTAGAGACATTCGTAACACCAGAATAAAATTCTAAACCATATGTGGTATAATAACTTACTGTTGCACCTTTAAGTGGTGCGTTGTTTGAGTATATATTTAGGCTCAGAGTATTATTTAAAGCAGTTCTATACATTGTCAGATTAGTATTGATACTGCTTGACGATAAAGTTATTGGTTGTTTTACCTCCTCATATACATAGCTACCTAAACTTATTGAAGGTGCATCTATAATATAGTTACCCAAAGGCACATGGAATATTACAGTCGGATTAGAAACCTCAGAAGCTATCACATTACCATTATAATCTAACAGATTTACCACTACATTACTTAAAAGATTTTCTCCGCCTGTTTGCGTATCTTTATACATCATACTTATACTTATATATCCCTCTGTTGGTTGCTGTGCAGTCACATTTGCTGCCACTAATAACGAACTCGCTAGTAACACTGACATTACTATTATCACTAATATTTTATTTTTCGGATTCTTCAAATTTGATCCCTCCCTAGTTGGTAGGGTGTGTTAAAAGGAGAAATTATAGTAAGATATATAGTTTTTCTTTTTTGGGGTTTATAAATAAATATATGTTAATTTGATTATTTTAAAGGCTAATCAATAGCCTATTATTTTAACAACTAATTTTATATAAATATATTTAATATTCCCATGGAAACTTATAGTCAAACATAGTATACAAATCAGAAATTGGGATCATTCTAACTCCATCTTTAAGATTGTATATCTCAGCTTTGTGTTTTAGATAATCTAAATTTTTGCCTATGTTTGACTGCTCTAGCTCATATTTTAACTTCTCAGCTAACAAATATTGATCATTTCTGAGATCAATATATAAGCGATCATTTTCTATGTATGCCCCTTTTAATACATTTTCATTATCTTTCCATTTTTCTATAAAATCTGCGATGTTTTTGCTCCATAGTGGTGGACCTTCATGCTTTATGACTCTTGGAATTTTAGCAACGCTTGATTCTATAATTATGAAAATATCTCGATCTGTAACACTGTGAAAAATATTTATAATGCCAAAATCTTCTAAATTAGTTTCTATAATTTTCTTGAGCCTGTATATTTGAGGATACAATATGTCATCTACCAGATCAGGTCTTGGCATTTTTAAAATAATGACTTTTGAGCCGCGGGCTTTAATTTTCTCTATTATATCTTTAAAGCTCATCTTTCTTTCTTTCCTGAAGAAAAATGATAAACTAGGGTTTTTCAAAAAACTCATAGCTGCAAATTTAAAGATAGAATAATTGTGTCTAGATAATGCTGCGGCTACATTCCTATTATTATCAACAGGATCTATATAGATTAAAGGGCTGTTAAATTTCTTGATCAGTTCTTTTTTATATGCCTCATCAATCTCTGTATTATATTTCAATACTGTGTATTCGCACCAGTTAGTGCTTTCTTTTAATAAATTGATAAATGTTCCGTATTTCAAAATCAATAGCTCAGTAAGATATCCAGAAAATCCCTCTATTTTTGCCTCTGCGCCATATATCTCAATGCCTTTTAAAAATGCTTTTAGTAAACGAACTTCGTTTTTTTGTGAATCTTTTAAATTGCTAAGTATAAATTCAGTGTGAAATGGAGTACGATCCACCGTGCTTATTTTCTGGGCTGGATTATCGATCTTATAACAAGGAACTAAATCCACCTCAATTTCTTCTATTTTTCCACTAACGTATGGATGCTGTGCATATTTAAGGTCATAATTCTTAAATACAGAAGAACCTATATTTATTATGTATTTTTTTAATAAAATTTCTTCATATTCTTTTGAAAATCTAACAAAAAAATCAATGTCTGTATTGTTTATATAAGTATCTTTTGCAACGCTACCAACCAGTACCACATCTGCATCTAAATTCAATTTTTTTATCTCTAAAATTATTTTAGATTTAGTATCTACAATAATTCTTTCAAGTTTATCTCTTTGTTGCGGCGAAGGTACTATCTTTTTCAAAACTTCTTCAATTAGATCCATGTTTATTCATTATGTATATTATCGCTTCTGCAGGCGATCCATTAGTTGATTTCAAAGCTTCAATAGCCTCTTCTTTGGATACATTTGTTTGAGAGATTACAATATTCAGATCTTCTTCATTGTAAACTGGTTTTTCTTTATCTATTTCTTTCATATCTCCGATTATCTGCAATACTTTCTGCCCTTGTACCTCTACAACTGTAATTTTAGGATTCGAAATCTTATAATCTTTGAAGATCCCTTTGATGTATACTTCTTCAGCCTCTATATCTTTAGTTTGCATGCCCATCTTCTTCATCATCTGTTTCATTTGCCTTTCATTTACGTGCATCATAATATACCTTATTTCAATCCTATTTTTTAATTTTGTGTTTCTCTTTTAATTTTTTATTGCAAAAAATTATATAAATTGATCTTTTTACCAATATTTATGTTCAAGAAACTAGATGACTCTGATATTGCTTCTGGAGAAAGAAAGGTGATGATCTTACATGGCTTTTCAAATAAAGAGATTAATATCATATTCGAGCTCTTAAAAAATAACGAGTCTTTGAAAAAAACTATTGTTGCGGTAACTACTCCAGTATCTATTGAATGGAAAATAAAAGACCTGATCGGAGAACTGCTTCTGGAAGATGAAGCTTTAAAGAATAAAAAAGTGAATAACTCAGATTAAAATGTTTTCTAGTGTTTCTTTAACCTGCGATACATATTCATTAGTTTCTCTGAATATTTCCACAATTGAATATACCAAAAAAAATCTTAAGGTATCAGTAAGATAGAACTCTTTATTTTTGTTGAGTTGATTAAATTCTTTTTTTATCCAGTCTAAAACAAAATTAAATGTTTTGTCTTTATTTGAGATATCTATTCCTTTTTTAAGCAGGTAGTATTTAAAAAGCTTGTTGCTTCCGCCACCCTCTTCACTTAAAATTGCGCCGATAAAATCATCACTTATCTGATAAGATATTCCTAACAATCTCCCAAAATTCTTAGCTTCTTCTATAAACTGCTTGGACCCTTTTACTATATAAGCACTTGTTTCAACCGCACCTTCAAATAAGGATCCACTTTTTAAATCAATTACGTTTAAATAATCAAGTTTATCATGATTCTTTTCTTCTTCTGCGATAAAATCAAGATATTGGCCGTAAGAGGCTCTTTGCCATGTTGAAATACCGATCCTTACAAATTCTTCTCCTTCGTTTCTTGCTATATTTAAAGACTCTGAAATAAGTATATGCGGTAATATTATACCCCTTTCAAGGCCATATTTAACCCAGAACGATTCAGTGCCTCTTCTTTCTCTTGTCCGATCCATAATATCGTCGTGAACTAAACTGGCTGAATGTCCTAGCTCTGCACTAACTGCCAGATTTTCAGTTTTTATAGTATTTCCTTTGTATGCTTCGCTCGCTATTGTTAAAAGCAAACCGCGCAGTCTTTTCCCATGTATAGTAATATATTTTATTAGATCAAATATTTCGCCACTGTATCTATTTCTAATGTATCTATCTATATTATTATCTATATTCTCTTTTTTATTCGATAAACTTGATACAAATTCATTATATGTACTCATATTTTACTCATTCCGCATAAGCTTTAGTATTTATTAAATTTTTTTATTTAGTGTCGCAATTATAAAGTAAACAATCTGTTATTTTTCTAGCACTAAGTATTTTTAGTAGATCTTTATAGTATTTGTGATACCTTCACAATGGAGATCTTGCCTCTTTTCTGATTTTTACAAAATCTGCTTTGTTATAGAGATTCTTAGAAAGATGCGCGAGACTTTGAATATCCGCATTTCATGAACCCAGATCTTCTCAACCATCTTGACTTTCATAACATACTCCGATGGAATGATAAATTCAAAACTTCATTTGCATTCATTACGATAACATAATAACATTATAGATACTTATCAGTTTAATTACGTATATATCGATGCCCTTGATAACCATCTTTGATAATACTGTTTGTGATGCATGAGTATTTTCTAAACCTAGAAACAGGTTTTTACAGATTCACATTTGAACATGAGCTCTTTGATCTCAGGCGTAAGATCGTATGTTTTTATATAGACCGTTGGCCTGTCAATTGATAAAGATTAGATAAAAAACATATAGATTCTATGGAATCCTAAATGCTCAACGTAAATTGACACCTTCACATTTTAGAAAGTTTTATAATATGGATAGATATTACTTTTAATAGGTGATTTTAATGGCTGTCGGCTTTGTGTTAATTAGTACTGCGCCGGGAAAAGAACATGATGTATATAACGCATTAAAAAACATTAAAGAAATTGTAGAATTGCATCCATTGTTCGGAGAATATGATTTAATCGCTAAAATAGATGCCAAAGATTTCAATGAATTAGGAAAAATAGTGGTGGATCAGATCAGAAACATTGCGGGTGTTATAGATACAAAGACGTTAACAGGAATTAAATTCTAAAACTATGAAGGTGCTAAAAAATGTTATCTTTAGACGCATTTATTGGAGTTATTATATCTTTGTTTGCTCTGACATTATTTATATTGGGAATTTTTACAGCCTATTTTGGTAGTGGTAAGAGCAGAGTGGCAGGATCAATACTATTAGTTGTAGGCCTGGTAATTGGGATAATATATATATTATATAAATACAGCATTCAGCATGAGGTTGGCTTTATGACTGGGCAGATAATATATCCAACGTTATTTTATGCTGGCGCTGCCATTATTGGAGTAGTTATTGGGTTTTTGATATTTTTAGCAATAATAATGAAAACATAATATTTATTTACTGTTTCTTTTTTTCCTATGTATGGATATTGAAATAATTTTAGGAAGCAAGAGTGACTTACCTGTATTAAAAGACTGCATTTCTGTTTTAAAGCAACTTAAAATTGAGTATAATATATCTATAATATCTGCACATAGATCTCCGGATCATTTGAGAGATCACATTACTAGAAGCGATGCAAAGGTATTCATAGCGTTTGCTGGGCTAAGTGCTGCATTGCCAGGATTTATAGCTTCATATACTCTAAAACCGGTGATAGGTGTTCCGCTATCAGGGAAGGTACCATACGATTCATTGCTCTCTATGGCACAGTTGCCAAAAGGTGTTCCTGTTGCAGTTGTTGGTATAGATAATGCCAAAAATGCAGCTTTGCTGGCGGCACGTATTTTAGCAGTGGGTTCAGAAAAGTTAGCTGATAGATTGAATAAATTTCAGAGTGAGGATATAAAAAACATAGAACAGGAAAATGAGAGAGAACTAAAGAGTTTCTTAGATCAGGATAAGTAGGAGTGAGTATAAATGACTAAACTTAAGATTTTTGATCCGTCAAAATTTGTTGAAGAGGTTATATTAAATATCAGAGAAACTATAAAAAATGATAAGGCAGTTATTGCAGTATCTGGCGGGGTAGATAGCACAGTAGCTGCGATACTTGTAAGCAAAGCTATAGGAGCTAATCTAGAGGCTATATTCATAGATACAGGTTTGATGAGAAAATATGAAAATGAAGAAGTTATTCAGATGTTGAAGGGCTTGGGCATAAATTTTTTAAGTTTATCAGAGATCGATACATTTTTAAATGGTTTGAAAGGAATAGCAGATCCTGAACAAAAAAGAAAAGTTATCGGAGAAACATTTATAAGAATATTTGAGCGAGAAGCACAGAAGTTTGGAGCACATTATTTAGTTCAAGGCACAATAGCACCAGATTGGATAGAATCTGGGGACGAACTGAGAGAGACCATTAAGACTCATCATAATGTAGGGGGCATACCAAAAAATATCAAATTGAGAATTTTAGAGCCATTGAGAGATCTTTATAAGGATGAAGTCAGGGAATTAGCAAGATATCTGGGACTTAGTGTTTCTGAGCGACAACCGTTTCCTGGCCCTGGCCTTGCAATAAGGGTTATGGGCGAGATCACTTCTGAAAAATTAGAAATTGTGAGAGATGCAAACTATATTTTTGAAACTGAGATATATAAAGCGGTAAGAGATTCAAAGATACAGAAACCATGGCAATTTTTTGCGGTATTATTATCTACGAGAAGTGTAGGGGTCCATGGAGACAAGAGGGCATTTGGATATACTATTGCACTGAGAGCTATAGAGTCTATAGATGGAATGTCTGGCACGTTCAGCAGAATACCTTTTGATTTATTGGATGAGATTTCTATAAAAATTACAAATTCAATTAAAGGCGTTAACAGGGTTGTTTATGATATCACTAATAAGCCCCCTGCTACAATAGAATGGGAATAGGCTCTGTAAATGGCAGGTATATATATCGGAATAGATGATACCGATTCTACAGAAGGGATGTGTACCACATATCTAGCAGTATCATTAATTGAGAATTTGGGGCTTGACCTTATTGGATACCCAAGGCTTGTGCGTCTGAACCCAAACATACCTTGGAAAACCAGAGGTAACGGTGCAATTTGCCTGAAATTCGGGAAAGGCACAGGCCCAAAATTTCTTGCAGGTGCTATAAAAGGAAATAAGATATATGCATATTCCTACTCAAAGGATATTCATATAGATCCTGATGTTGTGGATAATGTAAAAAGAATTGTTGAAAAATATGCGATATTTAAAGATGAAAACACAAACCCAGGAATTGTGATATCCAGCAAGAAGCTTAGCGAAAAAATGTACTGGAAAGCTGTGAGATCAGTAGTAAATATAGACGATGTTGAAAAAGAACTGGGCAATACAATATTTAAAAAATATAAGAATGGGAGGGGCATAATCGGTGCTTCTGCAGCAATAGCATGGAGAGCAAAACGCAAAACATACGAACTTATAACATATCTGAATGAGAAGCAATGGTTCAATTCTAGAGAAATCAAGACAGAAGAAGTGATAGAACTTGACCAGAAGCTAAAGCATACTTTTGATAACTATGACTACAGAAACAAGCATATCTCTATCAAGCCAAACTCTAAAACTCCAGTTTTATACGGAGTAAGGGGCACAGATCCTCGAGAGTTACTGAGATGTCTGAAAATAATTACGGCTGAATTTGAAAGTTACCTTATTTTTGAGACAAATCAGGGTACTGATGATCATATACTGAGAAAAAAAATTGTGAATATCAGAGAATACGAGAGCGTAATGTTGATAGGAAAAGTGATATCTTCGCCAAGAATAATAAAAGGTGGGCATGTGCTCTTTGAACTCTCTGACAAAACTGGTAAGATCACCTGTGCTGCATATGAACCCACCAAGGAGTTCAGAGATATTGTTAAGAATCTTGTGATAGGCGATGAATTAAAGGTGTTTGGCGGAAAAAGAAAAGGTGAAAATACGATCAATATTGAAAAAATAGAGATTCTAAAGTTGCAGAAAATAATGAAAAACATACCCCCAATCTGCCCAATATGCCATAAGAAGATGGATTCTATTGGCAGAGAAAAAGGATACAGATGCCGAAATTGCGGTACTAAAAGTGTTAATTACGAACAGGTTGAATTATCCAGATCGTTAGAATTGAATTATTATGAGGTTCCTAGTATAGCACGTAGACATCTATCTAAACCTATAAAACTCATGCAAAAATTATGAAAAAAAGTATCATAGCCATTCGCTTAAATCTCTCTGAGCCTTATTCTTCTGGACCATTTTCAATTTTTCAATGGTAGAACTTACCCGTTCTTTTGAAAAATCATGCTCTTCGCATAAAAACTCTGCCAGTTTCAAATCGTCAATTTGTTTCCATTCAATCTTATACTCTGGAGCTATATCCGGCTTTAAAAATATGGATCTCACCTGTTCATAATTTTCAATCATAAATCCTTTTTCTTTTTCTATGCTCTCTAAGTTCCCATATTTTTTAATGAGCAAAAGTGCTTTTTTTGGTCCTATATTTTTTATGCCTTCATTGAAATCCGTTCCTATCAAAATGCCCATATCTACAAGCTGTTCACGTGTAATCTGCAAATTTTTTAAATTTTTAGACAAGTCTATTATTTCAGGAGAGATGTCTTTATAAACTTTTTTGCCAGGCATCTTCCTCTTTCCGGATACTGTAAGGTTTCGCAGCAAATATGGGGTATTGAACAAAAGAGAATCGTAATCTTGTGATCCAACTCCGTATGCGTCTCCTTTTCTGGCCATATATGATGCCTGTGCCTCACCCTCAGAAGGTGCCTGAATCCACGCTATGCCCATATAATCTAACAATTTTTTGGACTCTTCAACCACCTCCCTGTTCACCCTTGAAGATTGCTGAGACCATTTTCTAGCCTCTTCCATATTCCCAGATTCTATTGCCGTTTTCCATTCTGCTTCTGCATTGTTTCTTATCGCGTTTCTTTTCTCAATAACTGATCTTTTTAGTTCCGGTGGCTTTCCGTCAAACACATATACTGGTTTAATTCCAAACTCTAATATATTGCTGGTCCTGTAAAAAAGTCCGGAGATATGGGAAGTAATCCTGCCAGCAGAATCCTTTAACGGTGTTCCATCCGCCTGTCTTATTATAGAAAGAAACTGATACAGAGCATTGTAAGCATCAATCGCTATTACTTTCCCGCTTAGATCTCTAAATTGAATGCTTTGGATATCCAGGATAGAAGATATGTCAACTCCCATTTTACTGATCCTCCATGTCTCTTTCAAAACCAATGTTTGTGATTTTTAAAGTCACTGTTCTACCTTCTTCTATGGACCTGTGCTTCTGAAGTATTGCTTCTCTTTTCCCCCTTCCAACCTTTCTAAGCAGGATTATGGTTTTTGCTATATGATTTAGTATATACCCTCCTAATGGCATAATATCTTTAGTGTTAATATCCAGGTAAACCTGGTTGGTTACAAGCACTGCAACATTTCTTTTTTTGCTTATTTTAGATAGATTTGTAAGCTCCTTTGATAAGAACAGTTTTGCTTTTGTGGATGTTCCGTTTGAAAGCTCTGCCCTGTAAAACTCGGTAAGTGAATCTACTATTATCAGCGATATATCTTTTTGCTCTTCTATTAATGATATTGCCTTGCTCATCATCTCCTCTTGATCTTCTATAGAGTAAGATCTGAAAAAATAAATGTTTTTCAATGTTTCTTCAGGCGCATTGTTTAATATCTGATATAACCGCTCTGCAGAAATTCCTTCTGTATCCACATAAACAACTTTATTTCCTTTTTTAGATTCTGTTATTGCAGTTTCTATGCAAATATTAGTCTTCCCTGACCCACCTTCCCCAAATATCTCTGTAATATGCCCTTTTTCAATTCCACCATTCAAAAGCTGGTCAAACGCATCGCATCCCGTAGATACTCTATCTATTCTCATCTAAATAATAATTATAAAAGAGATATTTAACAACTTCTATTTTTTCAATATATTGTTAAATTATATTTTTCTTTTACCTCTATAAACTGCTCTCTGCTCTTAATATTTAATATCTCACTGATCTCAACCATATACTTGGTTATTTCCTTATCCCACTCTTCACTTGCAAGTTTCAATCTCTTTTCAGTGTCATCAAAAAATAGCTCTTCATAGTGTTCTTTCAGGCATCTCAAACACTCAACAGCAGATTCTTCAGATTTATGTTCCTCAAATTCTTTGAAACAATGATTCATAAATCGTCACACCTCTGCATATTAAATGCTGGATATGCTGGATCATAACGATTCAATGAATATTCTAGTCTGAAAATATATGCCATAGCCGCTACTTTAGGATCTTCAATATCTAGCTTGTTATATAGATAAAAATCAGGATATGTTTCTGCAATGTTCAACAACTCAGCTCTTGCAGCGTTCATGTCAATCTTCCTCTCCAGAACTTTCATGTTTATTTCAGCAAACTTGTATGCACCGTCCGCATATTTTGAACCTTTATTCTTTATGGCATATTTCTCTATTTTTTTAAGTGCATTGTACGCTTTTTTTATGTCTCCATTGATGAGCTCGGTATCATAAATAGTCAAGTAAAAATCAATAATCATTTATATCCCTCCCAAGAAAACGGTAGCAATATGATTTAGAGAACCGATCAGGTAAGGACTGAGAATTCCCAATAGTATCACTGCCATCGCTGCTATAAATACCGGAATCATAATCTGTGATCCTACTTTTATCGGCTCGTTTGACGGTTTCCAGTACATGTACATAATTACCCTGAAATAATAGAACACTGATATCGCACTGTTTATTATTGCTATAATGGCAAGCCACAACAAGTTAGATTCTATCAAGGTCAGGAATAAATAGTATTTTCCCACAAACCCTAGAGTTGGAGGTATTCCGGCGAGTGACATTAACAACAGCGCAATAGATAGCCCGAACAACGGTGCTTTTTTACCGAGCCCTGCAAATCTGTCCAAAAATGCGTCACTGCCTTCAAAAGGACTCGTCGCTATAAACAATCCTGCTTTCATGAAAAGATAGGCAATTGAAAATATGAGCAATGCTGCAAGGCCATACCCTAAGATCGTATTATTGTAAGTGTATCCGGCAATGACAAAAAACAAGCTAAGATATCCTGCATTGGCAATGGAAGAATAAGCAAGCATTCTCTTTACATCTTTCTGGACCAGTGCAACGATGTTTCCGAATGTCATGGTCAATACAGATAGTATTGCGAATATTATGTACACATCATACTTCATCCCATAAAATGCAAATAATATAAGTCTGACAATAGCTATCAAAGCCATCAATTTGCTGCCTGTTGACAGAAATGCAGAGAGCGAAGATCTCGCGCCAGTATATGTATCCACTGCCCAAGAATGGAACGGAAACAGTGCAAGTTTGAACCCAAATCCCACAACCAGCAATACTAATCCGATTATTGAATATGTGTTAGATACTGTATACAAAGCGCTAAAGCTGAACGATCCAGACGCTAGATACAAATATGATATTCCAAATACTAAAAATGCAGAAGATACTGCACCTGTAACAAAGTATTTCAAAGATGCTTCCAAAGCTCTCTTTTCTTTGTTATAAGCGGTAAGTGCATATGTAGCAATACTGGACGTCTCAAATGCAACAAAGATCATCACAAGATTATTTGAAAAGGATACAAACATCATTCCCAGTGTTGCAAACAGGAGCAGTGCATAATATATTTCAGGCCTGGACTTAGTATCTCTTACTGAAGAGTAAAGGGTAAACAGTAGCGCTGTAATGAACAATAGATTAAATATATTCCCCAATGACGTGATCTGAATACTGTTTGACAGCAATGTTGCAGTGTTCGAAAAGTTTAACAGTATTGTTGCAAGAGAAAAAAGTGCTACAGCAGCAGAAAGTCCTGCCAATACTTTGTTATTTTGTGTTGCCATTCCTACTAATATCACTAAGAATGCACCTATTCCTATTATGAGCTCTGGATAAATTGGAATAATATTCACTTTTATGCACCTCCACTAAATAAGGTAATTATTTTAAACAACACTGTTGGATAGATACCCAGAAACAACGCTATCAATACTCCCATAAGCATTGGCCAGAACTCGTATCTGGTCATATCTTTAATATTTCCTAAAGTTTCATTATATGGCCCAAATATGGCTCTCTGCAATGCCCATAAATGATAGCTTGCCACTAGCACCACACCCACCAATATCAGCAGTATTAGATAGTGTATGAACGGATACACTCCTATTATTATGGAAAACTCGGCTATAAATCCTGCAAATCCTGGCAGGCCCAGCGAGGCCAAGAACCCGGCGGTCATAATAAAAGCCAGATATGGCATTTTCTTGGTCAGTCCGCCAAGATCTCCTATTATTCTGGACTTTGTAGCTCTCTCAACCGCTCCAACTGAGCCAAATAATATCACTATTATTATGCCATGAGCAAACATATAAAACATTCCACCCGCAACTACCAGATTCCTGATTGGTCCAGTGAACATTATGCCTATTGCAACCGCAATGGTAATAAAAGACATATGGCCAATGCTCGCATAAGATACCAGTCTTTTCAGGTCTTTTTGAGCTAGTGCCGAGAGAGATGCATAGAGCAAGCTCAATATCCCAAGCCCTAACAATATATAATATTCAGTAGAGTTCATTATCGGAGCAAAAGATAATATGAATCTGAACAGTCCGTAAGCGCCCATCTTTGACATTACCCCTGAAAATATCATGCTTGCTGAATCAGGGGCTTCTACATATGCGTCAGGAGCCCATGTATGTAATGGTACGGTTGGTAGCTTTATGAGAAACGCAAGCATGAATCCAAATACTATAAAACTGCTCCAAAGCGTTGGGATGTGCAGCGAGCCAATATTTTGCAACAATACAGGAATGCTGAACGTGAAATAATTCTGTATTCCATTATAATAATATAAGGTAAATATAGAAAGTAACATAAACAGAGATCCCACGTGAGTATATATCAGGAACTTGATGGATACATAATCTTTTCTCGACCCGCCCCATCTTCCGACCAAAAAGTAGCCGGGAATCAATACAAGCTCCCAGAATATGTAAAATATGAAAAAATCCAGAGATATAAACACGCCCATCAATCCGAATTCCAGGAATAATAGCAATCCATAGTACAGATTTTCTCTCTCTGTGTGTTTCTGATACCACACTGCGATTAAAAGGACTATTGAGGTCAGTATTACAAGTGGAAGACTCAGACCGTCTAATCCCAGATAAAAGCTAATCCCATACTGCGATGATAACGAAATGTTTAAAACTAGCTGATAACCAGAGACAAATAAAAACTGTGTAAAGAGATAGATTGAATATACAAGAGTTACTAATGTGCCCGCTACTGCAATGTACTTGGAATATTTAGATCTGGTAAAGAACAGGATCAAGCTTGTAATGAGGGGAATTAATAGAAGGATAAGTAACAGATAGCTCATAGCCATACCCCCCAGATTCTAAGTATTATTAATAACAATATGGCACCTATTATCAAAAATGCAGTATAGTTCTGTATAACTCCAGTCTGCAATTTTCTCGAAATCCTTCCCGTTACATATACAAGTTTCGCAGCTCCATTTACAATTCCGTCAATTATATACTTATCAAACAAATAAGTAATCATAGAAACAAACACCACTATCCTTTCAGCAATTAAGTTTGTGAAGATATAGTCTAAATAATATTTAGATTTCAAAAGTGTGTAAAAAGGACCGCTTCCTGCAGCTACTTTTGAGGCATCCAGCTTTCTGTTGCCATAGAATACATACGCAATGCCTAATCCTGCAAACATCAATATTGTTGGAGTATATTCTATCAGTAGGTTCACATGATCGGATGGTATGCCAGATACATATGAATAAAAAGGATCTTGCCAGATTCCGAAAACAAGTGACAATGCAGCTAAAACCACGAGCGGTATGATCATTATCCATGGTGGGTCTTTTGCATGCTCTGCAGCATAGGTTTTTGGTTTGCCTAGTGCCACCAAAAAGAACATTCTGAATGTGTATAATGTTGTTAAAAATGCACCCAGCACTAGAAACAACCATGGTAATATGTCCCCGTTAGCTTGGTAAAATACATACGCTAAAGATATTATCTCATCCTTGCTGAAAAATCCTGCAGTTAACGGAAATCCTACCAGTGTTAATGCTCCTATGAACATCATGGTTATTGTAATTGGCATCTTTCTCCATAATCCGCCCATCTTCCTAATATCCCTAGTATCTAACAATGCGAATAGTATCGCACCGGCTGACAGGAATAACAATGCTTTTAAAAACGAGTGAACAATCAGGTGATATATGCTCGCAGAAATTGCAGCCTGGCCGATAACTAATCCTATACCCAGAGCAGCAAGCATGTACCCTAATTGGCTGATTGTTGAATACGCCAGAACTCTCTTTATATCATTAACAACAAGCCCAAGCGTTCCTGCATAAAATGCAGTGAATGCACCCACAAAGAGCACTGCCATCAATGCAGTGGTCGAATCTAAGTATATTGGAAACACTCTTGCAACGAGATATATTCCTGCAGTTACCATCGTGGCAGCATGTATCAACGCAGACACTGTTGCAGGCCCTTCCATCGCATCAGGAATCCACACATGCAACGGGAACTGAGCAGATTTGCCCATTGCTCCACCCAGGAACAGTATACCTATGAGTGTCAAGTTGGTGGAACTGATTTTTGATATATTTTGCAAAAATATAGGGATGGATAGAGGATCGGTTATTCCAATATTTACCATTGAATAGTATAATACAGCAATACCAAATAAGAACAACACATCTCCCACTCTGGTCACTATAAATGCCTTCTTAGCCGCCGCAGCCGCATTAGGTTTATACCACCAGAACCCGATCAATAGATATGAACACACACCCACAAGTTCCCAGAATATAAAAAACAAAAGCATGTTAGAAGTGAGCACAAGCCCAAGCATTCCAGATGTAAACAATGCAGTTTCGGCAAAATATACGTTTCTAGCAGGATCTTTTCCCATGTAACCGATCGCAAAAAGATGTATTAAAAACGATACTCCAGAAACCATTAAGACCATTACCAAAGCTAATGAATCCAAATATATACCAAACGTAAAATTGAAGAACCATGGAAACGTTACAATAACAGGGTTAAGCTGTATGTTATGCC
>JAVYRZ010000002.1:31757-36400 GCA_038729465.1 Thermoplasmata archaeon | reverse complement strand
TGTATTAAAAACGATACTCCAGAAACCATTAAGACCATTACCAAAGCTAATGAATCCAAATATATACCAAACGTAAAATTGAAGAACCATGGAAACGTTACAATAACAGGGTTAAGCTGTATGTTATGTCCGTCAGTGATAAATATGAACAGTGCCAGCAAGAAAGATAGGAATATGGAAGAAGTAGCTATTATTCCTGCCACACTTTTCTTTAATTTCCCAGCAAGTAACGTTATTGGAAATGCTATCATGGGTATTAGAAATATTAAGAATCCAAAGATCTCTATATTATTCATGTTACCACCTTAAATCTTTCAAAGAGCTAAGACTGATTCCAGAGGTTTTTCGTCTTAAAGCAACAAGTATCGCAAATCCGACTACCGATTCTGCAGCCGCGATAGCTATTGAAAAAAGTACGAAAATTATTCCATTTGCATCATTGTAAAAAGAGGCTATGCCTGCAATATTCAGGTTTGCGGCATTGATCAATATTTCTATGCTTATCAATAATTTTATTCCTCCTTTTACAGTTAACAACCCATATAGTCCAACCGAAAATAATGCTAGGCTAATTGATAATACGTAAAGTAATGGTATGGGTGTCATTCTTTATTCCCCCTTTCAGCGAGGTAAAGTGCACCTAACATCGCTATAACAAGCAGTACTGATAGAAGCTCAAAGGTTAAAACATAAGGTCCAAAAATCTGTTGCGCCAGTGTTTTTATGTTTTCAGTGTATGGCACAAGTGTTTGAGTAGAGGTGTATATGTATGAAAATATTGCGGCAAAAAACAATATTGCTATTACTGCACCTAAACTATTCTTCAGATTCTTCACCCCCAGATAGCATTATTGTAAACAATAATAATGTAATTACTGCTCCGACATATACCAGAATCTGGATTGCACCCAGATACTGAGCTCCCAATATTATAAATAATGCAGCTATAGATATTAATACAAACATTAAATAAATAGCTGAATGTAACAGATTTTTTTCATGCACTGCTATGATAGCAAATGCGATTGTGATCAGCCCGATTAACAAAAATAAATATTCGATCATTGCTTATTCACCTCAGCTTCTGGTTTGGATAACCTGTCAGGTAAGTACTCAAAATCTTTCTTGTATCTAGCAGTTTCATAGTCCTTGCTCAATGTTATAGAACCGGTTGGGCATATTTCCTGGCAAAGTCCGCAGTAAATACATTTTCCTATATCTACAGATGGATAAATCTTTCTCTTGTTTTTACCGTTCTCATAATCATATTCTACCATTACATCACAGTGGTTAGGGCAAATCTGAGAACATAAGCTGCACCCGATACATGTATCCAGGTCCAGGGTTACCCTCCCTCTAAAACGCTCAGGTAATTCCCTTTTCTCTTCAGGATACTGAAAAGTAACTCTCTTTTTAGTAAAATATGAAAACACTATCCTGAACCCTTTGAACACGCCTCTGATTCCTTTTAACTTATCACTCATTTTTACCACCACATCACGTATAAAGTAACCCAGATCAAGTTGATCAATGCGATGGGTAAAAGATACTTCCACCCAAATTTCATAAACAGGTCTACTCTCACTCTAGGCATTGCGATCCAGAATGATAAGAATATGAATACCAGTATGAACGTTTTTATAAGTAACCAGATTACGCCTGGCAAAAACCAGAATCCACCATACCCACCCAGATAGAGAGTTGAGATAAGCAATGATACCAAGAATACATTTCCAAATACACCAAGATAAAATAATCCAAACCTAAGCCCGGAATATTCTGTTTGAAACCCTGCAACTAGCTCACTTTCACTTTCTGGCAAATCGAACGGTACCAGTGATGCCTTGGCCAACATTCCCATAAAAAATACAATAAAGCCAAGAGGTTGCAAAATTATAAATGGTATGCTTTGAGCAGATACTATATTGTTCACGTTTGTTGATGAAGCCATCATTATCACACCCAGTGCAGCAATCAATAATGGTACTTCATAACTGATGTCCTGTGCTGCAGTTCTCCATGCCCCGATAAGTGCAAATTTGCTGTTTGAAGCCGCACCTGCTATGATCTCACCAATTGGTGAAATTGCTGAAAATGCAAGTATCAATATAAACGTAACAATTACGTTAGAAAATATTATGTTGCCCGTAAGATAAAAAGTACCATAGGGGATCAATACAAATACCAGCACCAATGGTATAAATACCACGTATGGCGCTAACAAAAATGAGGTCTTGTCCGCCTTATCAGGAACTATGTCCTCCTTTGCAAACATTTTCAGGGCATCTGCAATGAGCTGAAATGAACCGAAAGGACCAACACGGTTAGGTCCTATTCTCTCTTGCAGATCTGCCATATATTTTCTGAATAAATATATTACAATAATGATCATTATTGCAACAAATAAGAATACCAGAATCGCTTCTATAAGATATATAAGCAGTGGCTGCAATATGTATCCATATGGCCATGCAGAAATGTTAAGTCCTATTTTCTTTAGAACTGTATCTATAAAAAGATATATATTCATCTATCCACCTCTCCAAACACTGGGTCCATTGAGGAAATGGACAATACCATATCTGAAATCTTATATCCTCTTGATACTACGGGTATTGCTGTCATATTGTGAAATGTCGGGCTTCTTATACGTACTCTGTAAGGCTTCGGTGTACCATCTCCGATCAGGTAAATGCCAAACTCGCCTCTTGAAGACTCTGTTCTCGAATATACCTCCCCTGTACCCTTCAGCCTGAGCATGAATTGTTTTCTCGCTTTTTGATTATAGTATTCTCCACCAGGCATCTTGTCCATTACCTGCTTTGCAATTCTCAGAGACTGCTTCATTTCGTCAAATCTGATCATAAATCTGTTATATACATCCCCTACACTGTATGTAGGTATGTCAAAATCCAGCTTATCATACATAAGATAAGGATATTCTTTTCTGATATCGAAGGGCACTCCAGAAGCTCTTAATACCGGCCCTGTAACACTCAGGCTTTTGGCGTCTTCAGGCTTTAATATACCTATCTTTTTAGTTCTTGATACAAATATCTCATTTGTAGCAAATAAATTTCGGATCTCTTCCATCTTCTTTGGAAACTCTTCGTAAAATGCCTTGAATTTTTCCTCAAACCCTTCTGGCAGGTCCTTGTATACCCCACCAATGCTGAAATAATTGTACTCTAATCTTGCCCCAGATGTCATCTCATACATTTCAATGATCTTTTCTCGCTCTCTGAAACAGTAGAAGAAAGGTGTCATCATTCCCGCATCAAGTCCAAACGCGGCAATAAATACCAGGTGGCTTGCGATCCTGTTCAGTTCTGCAAACAAAACCCTTATATAATTCGCTCTTTCCGGCGCCTCCACCTCCACCAATTTCTCTGCCGCAAGGACGTACCCTAGCTCCATCTGATGTGCTGATACATAATCCAGTCTGTCCATAAAAATTGTAGATTGAACATAATATTTCATTTCCGACAATTTTTCTGCATTTCTGTGCAGATATCCTAGAATTGGCTGAGCTTCTAATACATATTCTCCATCAAGTTTCACCTTGACCCTCAATACACCATGAGTAGCTGGATGTTGTGGCCCAAAATTCACCTCTAATATCTTCTCTTCCAATTTCACCACCCATCCTTTGAATCAAAGCTTACTACATCTTTTCCTTCATCATCCATATTTACAAATTGCTCTTTGTTCATATCATAGCTCTTTCTTAACGGATGCCCTACCCATCCCTCCGGCAAAAACAGCCGAGTCAGATTGGGATGCCCTTCAAATTTTACTCCCACAAGATCGTAGATTTCACGCTCGAACCATGTCGCAGCTTCCCAGAGCTTGCTTGCAGATGGTAACTTTTCATCCTTGGTCCTTGCCTTGATTATAATTAACCCTTTTTTAGAATATGATGATAGATGATATACTACTTCTAGGTACTCTTTCCTGTCTACTCCAGACATCAGTACCAGATAATCCCAACCCTCTTCTTTCTTTTTTTGAAGCTCCTCGACCAAGTGCTCTTTATCTACTACATAAAACTTAACGTTATCTTTAGTGGTACCTTCTTCAACTATCATATCATTCACCTCTCTGTTTTTCCCTCTCTTATCTTTTTCTGTAGCAACATCACGCCATTTAAAAGTGAGTCTGGTGTTGGTGGGCAGCCCGGTACGTAAACGTCTACCGGTATTATCTTGTCCACGCCCATCACTACTGAATACGCACCCTGATAAGGTCCTCCAGAGGTGGCACATGAACCATAAGCAATAACATACCTGGGAGTAGCCATCTGTTCATAAAGCCTTCTGATTCTTGGAGCCATCTTTTTTGTCACTGTACCGGCCACTATCATCAGATCTGACTGCCTTGGCGAAGACCTGAATATCTCGCTTCCGAATCTTGCCAGATCATATTTTGCAGCCTGTGATACCATCATCTCAATAGCACAGCATGCCAACCCAAATGTGAACGGCCAAACTGAATTAGATCGACCCCAGTTTATCACATCATCAAGACTTGCAAATAAAATAGAATCACTCATTATTTCCACTCCATAAATCCTTTTTCAAAGACATAGTATAATGCAAAAATTAGCATTGCGATAAAAATAAAGCCTTCAACCACTGCTATGG
>JAVYRZ010000002.1:0-31662 GCA_038729465.1 Thermoplasmata archaeon | reverse complement strand
ATAGATCCTAAAATTTTTAAATAATTGGCCCATGGTATTAAAAATATCATTTCTACATCAAAAATCACAAATATTAATAATACGAGATAATACTGCAATTTAACTGGACCTTTTGAGTCACCTATGGTTACTTCCCCACATTCATAAGTTTCATATTTGTATTTTTCATATTTTTTAGGTGCTAAAAGGTGTGAAATCTTTAACATCAAAAGGACTCCTAAGCTAGCCACTATGAAAGTTAACAATAGCGGTAAATATCCTTCGATCATTTTTTACTCACATAAGTGGTAATGACAGAAGAATATTTAAAACTTAACTTGAATTTAATGATTGTATTATATATCACCACAAAATAGATTATCAAGAATCTAGAGAAATCATTAGATTTTTATCATTTATCAAAAAGATATATATAATACTTTTTTGATAATGATTTATCATGGAAAAAAACGAGAGCCGATCTAAAATAATATTTTGGGGTGGAATTGCAGGAATTATTGGGCCTATTATCGCTTTGCTGTTTATTTTTTATTCAGTATCAATATACCCTAACTTCAGCTGGTACAGCAACTATTTAAGTGATCTTGGAGTCGGTAAAACTGCCCCTCTTTTTAACTATCCATTAATATTTGAAGGCATAATGAACTTAATATTTGCGATTGGATTTGCATATGCTCTACAAAAAGGTGTATGGCCTAAGATAGGTGCCATTTTGTTGATAATTGGCGGTGCTTCATTAGCACTGGTCGGAATTTTTAATGAAAACTCCGCCGACCATATTCATGAGTACGTAGCAATGGGATATTTTGTTATACTTCCGGTTTCTTTGATTGTCCTAGGACTTGTAAATTTCAAGAATTTCAAGATGTATTCTATAATTACAGTTCTGTTAGCCATCGTTGCATTGATCGTAATCCTGAGCCATGGCCAGCATGCAATTCCAGAGATTTCGGAAGCTTTGATACTGTCAGCTTGGATAATAGCTAACAGTGTAATGATGATTACCAGAAAAAACAATATGTTTTTACTGAGAAAAATCGGCGTTGAAGAGTGGAAACATTAACATTTTTCATTTTATTTTTTCGGTCTTAAATTTTTTATATATTTGAGCGATCATGCTACTGCAGTGAGCTTTATCTTGTTGTATGTATGTGTGCCTATTGCCATGAATATTACTGATGTAATGACTAATATCACGATCCAGTAAATCTCATTTACCGTTACTATATTTAAAAACGAGTTTCTAATCCCGTCACCCACATAAGTCAATGGATTTACATATGCAATCAGCTGCAAGATATAAGGAGTATTACTTGTTATTGGATAAAAAACTGAGCTTGCAAAAGTGATCATGAAAAACAGAAAATTTGTGATCATGTTAAAAAGCTGGTTTGACTTTACAGTTGCACCTAATGAAAGCATGATTGAACCAAATGTAAAAGTACCCAGCACTAGAAATACGAGAACTAAAAGAATGCCATATACTGAAATATTTATAGATACAAATGGTATTGAAATAGCTATAATTATCACCGCCCCCAAAAACGTGAGCAGCATCATAGCAAGGAGAGTGCTCAGAAGATACTGAAACCTTGTATAAGGCATTGTAAATATCTGCTCCAGCATTCCCACACGTTTATCTGCCCATAACACCCAGCCTGCCAAAGACGATGCAGACAAAACTTGCTCTGCGACTATCCCAGGCGCCAAAAACGTGATGTAGCTGAGTTTTATATTATCATATATAAAAGATGGAATTATAGAACGCATCATTAATCCCATCAAAACAAGATACCCCACAGGCATCATTACCAGAAACGCGATACTGTTAAGGTCCAGCCCAGCTCTTAAAATTCTATAGGTCAGTCTAATTATCTTGTTCAACCTGATCACCTTTTACTACCCTGAAAAATACCTCTTCTAACTCTGTCTTTTTGATATTAAACCATAATATCTCGGATTTTGTATCCTTAATATAATTGTTTATAATACTCAAAACTTCAGGTAAGTTTTTTGTAATTATAATGGATGGTTCTGTTTCATTCTTTGGCATTTTAAAAATTACATCTGAAACATTGTTCTTTATTTTAGATATCAGATTATCTATCTTCTCAGATAATAAAATTTCCAGGGTCTGATCTCCTTCATATTTTTTCTTTAAATTTTCTACAGAGTCTATTGCATGGATCATTCCTTGGTTTATGATCGCCACTCGATCACAAATATAATCTGCCTCTGTGAGATTATGCGTAGTGAAAAATATCGTGACTCCTCTATCAGCAAGCCCTCTAAAATAATCAAGCAGCTTCTTTTTTGCAATAGGATCTAGCCCTATCGTAGGCTCATCTAAAAAAAGTAGCTTGGAGTCATGCATCAGTTCCCTCACAATCTGTAATCTTCTCCTTTGCCCTATCGATAAATCTTCTGCCTTTTTCTTTCTTATATCTGAAAGATCAAATTCTTCAGTGAGCTCATCTATCATCTTTTTTTTCTTGTCTTTTGGAATGTTCCATAAAGTTCCATACATCGAAAGATTGTTTTCGACTGAGAGAGACCATTCATAACTTGGCTGCTGCAATATTACACCAATATTATTCCGTATCTCCAGTGCCTTTTCCACCACATCCATCCCCAACACTTTCACAACCCCAGAACTTGGCTTTATAAGGGTTGTGAGAACACGTATAGTGGTTGTCTTCCCAGCTCCGTTAGGCCCTAAAAATCCAAAAATCTCTCCTTCATTAACCTGAAAACTAATCCCGTTTACAGCATAGTTCTTTCCATCGTATGTTACTTTCAAGTTACTTACATCAATAACATTCATCACTCTCACCAATCAGACATAAAAACGGGCTATAAGTTATTTAAATCCGGAATAGTCCCACCTTTAAATTGCCCTTTAAGTGTCTTTAAAAGTTTGCGATCTCCTTTCATCGCTTTGACAGTTTTCAACATTTTGTTATATTCGCGCATCAGCTCTCGCACTTCCTCTTCAGGACTGCCACTTCCCCTCGCAATTCTTTCTATTCTAGAGCCCTTGATAAGATCTGGATTTTCAAGCTCATCATAAGTCATAGAATCCAGTATCACTCGATATCGCTTCAGTTTTATCTCTGAGTCCTCTATGGCTTCCTTATTTAATTTTTCAGAGCCAGGTAACTTAAAAAGAGGCAGTGAAGATACTATCTTCTGCATTAATCCAGGTTTGGAAAACTGCTCCCATATCTCGTACATATCCTTCAGATTGAATTTGCCAGAAAATAACTTTTCCATTGTCTTTTCTGCCTTTTCTTCTGTAAACTCCATTTCCTGAGCCGTTTCCATCAAGCTTTCGAGGTCTCCCATACCCAGCAATCGCGATAGAAAGCGTTTGCTATCAAATATCTCAAAATCATCAATGTGCTCCCCAGTACCTATAAATAGAACTGGTGCAGATGTCTCTGCAACCGCGCTTAGTGCTCCGCCACCCTTAGCAGAACCATCAAGTTTTGTGATTATTACCCCTGTGATATTTACTGCATCATGAAACGCCTTAGCCTGCTTTCCCGCCTGTTGCCCCATCGTCGCATCTACCACTAAATATATCTGATCTGGCACTATAATTTTCTTTAACTCTTTTATTTCATCAATAAGATCTTGCTCCAGCGCATGCCTGCCTGAAGTATCAAAGATCCAGGCGTGTTTAGTATCTGCATTTTTCATAAAAACTTTTGCAATTTTAACTGCATTTTTTTCGTCCCTGATACCGAACACAGGTACGTTTATTTTTTCTCCAATCTGCAAAAGCTGGTCGTAAGCTGCTGGTCTGTGCACATCGCATGCTACCAAATCCACCTTAACTCCTTTCTTTGATAAGTATTTAGCAAGCTTACCGCAGGTGGTAGTTTTACCCTGCCCATATAATCCTACCATCAAAATCTTTTGAGGCTTGAGTGAGATCTGTTGCTCTGGCCCTAAAATGCTCAAAAGCTCTTCATATATTATCTTCACAATAAAATTTCTGGCTGTTACACCTGCAGGTGGCTTTTCTTCAGTTGCTCTGCGCTCAACTTCTTTGGTTATTTTCAAAACGAGCTGAACGTTCACATCTGCTGAAAGAAGTGCACGCTGTATATCTTTCACTACCTCTTTTATTACCTCTTTATCTATAGTAGAGGCCCTTGCAATCTTACGAATTGTCTCTCTTAGTGACTCACCTAATGATTCAAGCATAATAGATCACCATATTCTTTTTATTATTAAAACTTTTCAGATTTCTAGTTTATAGACTTCATGAATATTTTTTATTGTTGTGTCTGTGAGCTTTTCCATGTCTATTAACCCTTCATTAATTACTGATTTTATACGTTTTGGAACTGTATCTATTGCCAATACCATATTCGGATTTTTTAATTCGTCCACATAGTCAGTTTCTAAGAAAAACCTCGTACCTTTCTGAAACGCTTCTCTAACGTTTTTTCTGGTTGCTATTACTGAGGGGAATATGCCGTAGTTCTCATTTAAGTTGATTAAAGGTGGAGAATAATGTTTTACAACTCTAGACTTACTCAACCGTGCCTGATCAGCCATATTAGCAAGTTCTTTCATTGTTTCCGATGTATATTCTGTATGCATTACTACCGCACAATCAGCGTCTCGCGCTTTCTCAAAAATGTATAATATAAGTTCATTAAACTGGCGCCATAATGATTCAGAAACTGAAAAATGTGGCCTTCCGACCTCGCCGATAGCAATAGCTTTTTGATCTTCTACCAGCTTTACTGCAAAGTCTATGCCTTTCTTCATGATCGTTAACGCCCTATCCATACTCATCCCTTTATTCAAAGCATCTAAAAGATCTACAGGATATGGCCCTATTGTAGCATATGCTTTTACCTTGGTCTCTAAATTTATGGTAGATACTATCTTTAATGTTTCATTATACACTTTTTCATAATAATTGTCATCATATTCATACCCCTGTAATGGTACATTACAAACATTAATGTGTGTGCCACCTTCTTTTTCAAAAATTTTTACTGCTTCTATATTCTTCCCAGAAGTTTGCAGATGCGCATGATTGTCAAATATCATGATTTACGCCAGTAAGGCTCACGCTTTAAAATTGCGTCTTTATATATTGCTAGCAATTGCTCTTCACTCATACCGTCGTTTAGATATGTTAAAATGTCGGTCATGTTATCAGTCCTGAAAAGACAGGGTTTAAGTTGCCCTTCGGCAGTAAATCTGATCCTGTGACAATTTATGCAGAATTCAGTGTTGTGCATAGGACTTACAAGCTCTACTTCTGCAATAACATTGTTTAGAGGTACAAAATATTTTTTGCGATTGTGTAAAGGATTATAAGAAATCTTTATCTTGCTTTTTTCAAGATATTCTTCATACTCTTTCAGGCTTTTGTGATATTTTTTAAACCATACCAGATCCTCAGATTCTCTTGGCACTTCAAGTTCAATAACTTGCAGCACTAAACCCTCTTTTGCCGTAAAATTCAAGAGATCTGTAAATTCATTATCATTAAGTCCTTTCATTACTACATAATTTATTTTGATGGGTTCTAACCCTGCTTCTTTTGCCGCTTTGATACCCTCTATTACACGACTGTGGTACATGCTGCCCGTGATCTTCTTGTACGTTTCGGCATTTAAACTGTGCAAACTGATGTTTATTCTGTTTAACCCAGCATTTTTTAATATCTTGGCATATTCTTGCAGCAATATGCCATTTGTTGTCATGGATATATCTGTAAAATATTGTTTTGCTAATTTTACTATTTCTGCAATGTCTGCTCGAACCAATGGTTCACCACCGGTAAATTTTACTTTACTGATCCCTATATCGCGACTCAAACTGAACAATTTTTTATAACCGTCCAGTGTAACTCTGTTGCCTTTACCATTCTGACCTTCCCTGTGACAGTAAAAACAATTTAAGTTACAGTCCTGTGTAACAGATACACGAATGCTGTTTAGTTCTCTGCCAAATCTATCTTTCACAACAACTCATAATTAAAATAAAAATATAAGGTTTTGCCTTTACATAAATCCTGCTTTCTGCAATATGAGTATGTCTTCTGTGCTGAGCGGTTCTCCTTTCTTAAACTTCTCAAAAATAGCATCTGCGGTTTTCTTGAGCTCGCTTTCACGCTCTTGCTTCTTGGTATTTCTCTGCTTCTGCCTTAATCCTGTAATTATTTTCTCAAAGTCTCTGAGTTCTTCTATTATATCATGGATTGCCTTTTCTTCTTCTCTCTCTTTTTGTGAAAAATTTATAAAGCTCTGATGTGCCTCATCAGATTCTCTTTTGGATTCGGATGCTTTTTCAAAAAGCTCTATGGATTTATCATGAAATTCTTGAGATTTTGTAACTGCTTCTTCTAGCTGGCTCTGTATTGTATCAAGTTTCATCTTAGCTACCGATATGTCCGCTTTTTTCTGCATGTACTCTTGATTCTTTTTCATCGCCTCTTCTTCTTCCTTTTTCATTCTTTCAATCTGTGCATGCAGCGCATGTATCTCTTCTACCAGTGCTCTTTCTTTATCAGACGTTAAAACAGTGGTTTCTTGTTTGTGTTCCAGATCTTTAATTCTCTTCCTAAATTGAGTGATATTACCTTCTCCGGTTCTATTTGAAAATTTCTTTTTGATCTCTTTTAACTCATCATAACTTTTTTGAAGCTTTTCTCTCCATTCTTCTCTTTCAGCTTTTAACTGTTTTACCTTATCATTCAGAACGTCCCGCTGTTCGCGAAACTCTTTCGCTTCTCTAAATAGATCTTTGGTTTTCTTGTTTAAGTCATCTCTAATACTTGCTTTATTCAAAGCTTCGTTTTCATAACTTGCTTGCTGAACTTTATGCAAGTCCAGATCTTTTTTTAATTTTTCGTATTTCGATTCTATCTCTTCAAGCAGATCAGCCATAATTTATACACCTAAAAAGTAAGTAAGGAGAATAATGAGTTAGATATAATGGTTTCGCTTACTTTGTGATTTTAATATAGTCATATGCTTCCGTACCTTCATTGAAGCAATAATACAGCTTAGTATAACTTTTCTTAAATTCAATTACTTCCTTTTTTACAATCTCCGGATCTATCCTATCTATTGCTACTTTCTTAATCAGAACTGCAACTTCATGCATTTCCCGTTCTTTCATTCCTATTCTGGTAACTTCCTGAACCCCTATTCTTATGCCGCTCGGGTTCCTTGGCTTGTTTGGTGGATCGTAAGGTAATAGATTCATATTTGTTATAATATTTGCTTTTTCCAAACTTTCTGCAACTTTCCTGCCTCCACCATATCTCGAAACATCCATAACCAGTGTATGTGATTTTGTAAAACCTAATTTCTCTCCGAGTACATCAAACCCAAGCTCATGAAGCTCACGTGCCAGTGCCTGAGCATTTCTTATTACCTGATCTGCATAAGATTCTCCATATTTTAAATGCTCAGCCAACGTTATTCCTAATGCCGCCATAGTATGCAGATGATGATTGCTCAAAACTCCTGGAAATATTCCTTTCTGAACCTTGTCCCACATCTCCTCATCCTTAGGATTCGCCAATATTATTCCCCTCTGCGGACCTGGCAGAGTTTTATGTGTACTACCGGTAATAACATGAGCACCTTCTCTCAGAGGATCTTGAAATCTCTTGCCTCCAATTAGACCAAGAACATGCGCACCATCGTACCATACTGTCGTATCTGACTCTCTGAATGCATCAGAAAGCTCTTTTAACGGAGTGGGAAACAAAAATACAGATTGCCCAAATAATGCTACTTTAGGTTTTACTAATTTTATTAGCTTTGCAGTTAGATCGACATCTATATTCATATTCTCAACGTCAAAAGGATAGTTTATTATATGCAATCCCCTAAAACCTGCGGTTCCAAATTTAGCGCTGCTTATATGAGCTCCGCCAGCTAGTGGCAATGCAGTTATTATATCCCCCGGATCTGTTAATCCAAATGTAACTGCTTGATTAGCATTTGTTCCTGATATGGGCCTTACATCCGCATAATCAGTTTGAAATAATTTTTGAGCCAGCTCGGTTACCATATTTTCAATCATATCTACATAGGCATTGCCCTGATAATATCTTTTACCTGGCAATCCTTCTGCATATCTTGCTTGAAGATCTGTAAGTGTCATCTCTAATGCCATGGGCGATATCAAATTTTCAGATGCAATTAATGGTATGGATTCTTTGAAAAGTTGATTATGTTGTTTAGCAAATTCTATGATCTTATTTGCATAATCTATTTCATTCATTACTATCACCAAGGTACTATAACAGATAAATTTATTTAACACTTTCTTCTATCTAATTTTCATCAAAACGGAATATATATATACTCTATATTTATATATTATTGATATGGGTTCAATAGGATCTATAGCAGACAGCATAAAACTCGGGGATTCTATATTTTTTTTAGGCTCTGCATTTTCCACAGAGTTAGGATATCCAGATCCTGTTAAAATTGCGATATTATTGAAATCCAGATTTTTTACTGAAAAAGAGCTATTGGAAAATAATAATATCAGTAACTCAAATAACATTAGGATCATTCTTAAAGCACTGGAAAAACATGGAGTATCTAAACGGGAAATATTCAAATTTATAAAAGAGATATATAAGCCAGATCCATTAAAATTGACATTAAATCCATATGAAATTCTTTACCAGATTTTGAAGTATTATCCCGAAGATAAAAATATATTTATATTTACTACTAACTTAGATCTTGATATAAATTTAGTGTTTGGAAATGAGGCTACATATATTGTATATAAATCAGATTTTGAAGCTTTAACCACGATTTTGGATGAGGGAGATGTGTTGAAAAAGAGAAGAATATGGATCGTAAAAATAAATGGGGATATCTCTAACGCAGGGGCTCTAGATATCTTAACAGAGAGTGAAACTTTTTCGGAGATTCGTAACCAGTTTTTTAACATTTTTAAAAAATATATGGTTAAAAAAAAGGCTTTGATTCTGGGGTATAATAACATTAATGATGTTTATATTTGTGATTTATACAATAAAATCAGGGAAAGAGAGCATGAATCTCAGGACACAATAGTATTAAATAGATATTTTGATTTTATATTAAAGCGGTTCAACAAAATAAAATATCTAACAACCATATATATTACTTCAGTTTTAAAGGATATTCTGTACAATATTGCACCTGTGTATCTCAAAACAAGTTTTATAAATCTTGAACTGGATAATTTAATAAGCAACATCGTTTTAAAAAATGAGAATATTTTAATCTATGGATATATGTATTCTGGAAAAAGCACGACAATAAAAAGACTTTCAAAAATGTTTGAAAAATATGATGTTTTTGAAATTTCTAGAGAAAATACAGAACAGGATCTTAAATTACTAAAGAAAGAGTTTAACAAATACCACCAAACTGCAATATTTGTAGATTTTTACATTTATAAAAATATTTTAAAATCATCAATATCCTTTGACCAAGAAATGATAGATTATGAAATTTATGAGATTTTCCAAAATTTCACCAATATTGTGCCCCATAATGTTACTGTTAAAGACGCAGAGAATCTGATACAGTTTTTCATGACTTTAGAGAATATTCCAGATATCCTAAATTCCCAAGAGTTAAATAATGCTGTCCTAAATACTGCACATGTAAACTACGACGGGTCTGATACCTATAGCCCAGCGATAATATATGAACTTATTAAACTCCTGAAAAAAGATGAAAAGCTAGTATTTTTACAGTATTATTCTAAGATGATTAAGGGTGGAAATTTTTCGTCGAACTTACCCAGTGAAATAGATTCATATTCTTCTAAAACTGCGTATAAGCTTTCATTAGATCTCCAAAAAAGAATATTATACAAGGATTCTATGACAAAGCTATTGAAAGAAGGCTTTGAGTTCAAAAATATCATTAAAAACATTTTCCAAGAATCAATAAATAGCGCTATGCCCGCAATAACAAGCTTGTCGATCGATAGAATTGGCATTTTTGTACTGTTAGATTTGCTAAATAAAAATGAGAAATCACATTGCCGATTTTTGGATTTTTTGTATTTGGCCTGGAATAACCTCTCGATTTCTCAAAAAAAATTAATCTGCTATGAAGTTGACCCACAAAACGACTTAATCTACAATTTTCTGGATTTGATCTTTGCAAATGATGCAGAATTGAATCATTTTAAAGAGCTTATTGAAGAAATTATAAGAGAAAACCCACTATCTTTAATAAAATTCAATAATTTAATAAAATATGATAATGCTATTCAACAAAAATTAAAAACAGTTGAAGATGGGATATTAGACTGTAATGTTAAAATACAAGCAATCGATAAATATATAGAACCCTTGACCTCTGAAATATTAGAATACGGTGAGGACTTAAAAAATAAAGTTAAAGATATAGATATCACTATATTGAAGGATGAAAACATAAAGAATAATCCAATTTATGAGTTCGGATTAGGATGGCTTGAAAAACGTAATCCGATAATATCTGAAAGTATAGAAAAGAAACTGGATTATGCAATTAAAAAAATTAAAAATAAAGAAAATATTTTTATAATTGGAGAAAAGGGAGTTGGAAAAACTACGTTTATGTACTTATTGTACAAAAAGCTACAAGAAGCAAATAATAAGATCTATGTTGTACACTCTCTTTTAAATCCAGATTATGAAGGGATATATTTCATAGACAATGTAGATCAGGTAATGGAGGATATAAGTGCTTTGAACACTTTTCTTAACTCTACTTTTGTAGTTTCTTGTAGAAAAAATAATTGGCTGGAAAAAGAATTTAGACCACTCAGAGGTGATCTTATAGAGCTTTCCCCTCAAGATTTCGATTTTAAGACCTTAAGAAACATTTTAATCTCAATATTAGACTCTGAAAAATTTTTGTATAGTGAAGAAGGACTGGAAGAAGCTGTTAGAAGAAGCGGTGGACTTCCTATATACTTTGATTCTTTAATACTCTTTTTGAAAAATAGAAATAGTCTGCTATCTTTAGATCTCGCAAAAATTGTTCCTGCAGAATTTTACAGCATCATAGCCAATACAATCAGGGATCTTGAAAAAAATGAATTTATGATATGGATTCTGTTTATAATTGCAAATACCAAGAAGAACAGGTTGCATTATTTGCATATAAAAGAACTTAAAAAATTGCTGTCTGAGCAAAATGTAAAGGGAGAATTTATAGAAGATTATGTTTCTTTTTCTGGAGACATATACTTTTTAAGACATGATGTTTGGAAAGACCTTTTGTTAACCAAATGGCAGGATTTAGATATAAATATTGAAGAGCCTTCTATCTTGAAAGAGCTAAGAAAAAAAGATTTAGATTCTCTGTTAAGGCAAGCCATTAAAAATTGTATAGAGAAATCTACAAATATGAATGCAACCGTCGCAATGGAGATTTTAGTTATCACGCTAGAAAATTATAAAGATTTCGGAGAAGAGATATTGAAAATTGCCTTATCGCACAAAAAAGAGGATTGGAGAACTCTTGTAATAGATACCCTTGCAAACGCAGACCCAAAAGTATTGGAACGTTATTTGGGATCTATAACCGTAGATGAAAGAAAAAAAATGGCAGAGAATTTAAAAAATGCTCCTAATGCCCATCAAGTAATATACAATAATCTTGTAGAATATTATAAATCAATTTCTAAAAAAGATCAGAATATCAGAGCCAAGCTGGCAGATTCTCTCAAAAATCTTGGAAATTCTTTTTCTGAAAAAAATGAGCTGGACCAGGCGATACAAAAATATACTGAATCTTTGGATATTTATAGGAACTTAGTAACGATTTACCCTTCTTTTGAAAACGAATTAGCCATGGTGTTAAACGATCTGGGAATAGTGCTCGATCTGAAAGGGGATCTTACAAATTCCATTAAAGCCTTTGATGAAGCATTGGCAATCAAAGAAAAACTTTCAAAAACAGATATAAAGAATAAAGTGGATCTTGCAATAATATTAAACAATCTTGGATTGGCATATTATTCTAAAAATGCATTTCAAATATCTATAAAAATATATGATTTAGCTCTAGACATCTACAGATCAATTGAAAATGAATACAATAATTATGAAGAAGATATAGCCATGCTCTTAGATAACCTTGGCCTTGCACAAAGAGATTATGGCTTGATCGAAGAGTCAGTGCAAACGTTCAACAAAGCATTAGAAATATACAAAAAACTTGATAGAGAAGATTCTAGATATGAATCTGACGTGGCAGAAGTTCTGAAAAATATGGGCGTTTCTCTAGAAAGAAAAAAAGAGCCAGAATCAGCAATTAGAAATCTGGAAAAAGCACTGCATATCTATGAAAAACTTGTAAGAATAGATTCGAGATATGAACAGGATCTGGCAGAAACTTTGGCATATTTAGGAGAAACCTATGCATCCATAGATGAACAAGATGAAGCAATCAGATTCTTCAATAGTGGGTTGAATATATACAGGGCTCTTGAAAAGAAAGATGCAAGATTTGAACAATATTCTTGCAAAATAATACAGAATCTTGGAAAACAATACTATTTAAAAGGTAACACTGATCTGGCAATAAAACTACTGCGAGAATCTTTATATGTATTTAGAAAAATGTCAATCTTAGATAACAAATTCGAGCAGAATATTGCAGAAAACCTGACTGATCTAGGAACTGCGTACTTTAATAAAAAAAGCTATGAAGAATCTTCCATTAGTTATAATGAAGCCATATCGATATATAGAAAACTCAAGAGAGAAGATGAAAAATTCAATGTTTATCTTGCCAATAGCTTAATGTTGCAGGGAAAAGTCCTAGAAAAATTAAAAAGCCTGGATTATGCAATATCTAGATACAAAGAAGCAATAACAATATACAGAGAACTTTCAGAGAAAGATAAAAGATATCTAGTCGATCTTGGATTAAGTTTAAATAAGCAAGCAAGAATATTTTACATTAAGAATGAACTAGATTCTGCAAAAGTTATTTATGAAGAATCTTTATTGATCTTTAAAAAGGTGACAGAAGAATCGAAGATATATGCACAACATCTGGCAGATACTTTCTCAGCTCTTGGAATAATATATTTAGAGATTGATAAGATTGATGACTCGATAGCCCATCTAAACAATGCTATTGATATCTATAAAAAACTTATCGATACCAATCCTGATGCATATTCGAATTATTCAATCACTGTTAAAAGCTTAGAATCCGCAATTATGAAAAGAGGATTTTAATAAAAATAATATCACATAAATTCTTCTAGTGTCCTTTTCTTTTTTTTGTAAGTATCATCATAAAGGGTTTTTTGTTTTTTCCCAGTAAGAAGTTGATCCTGGTCCATGTCAAATACTTCTGTCACTCTTGCTAAAGTTTCAGCCACTCTTCTTGCATAATAATCATAATCCGGTTTTTTTTCAAATTTTTTACCGGCGATATAAGGTTCTACTTCCTGACGACTTTTTTTGTCACTGACCACGATCCACGACACTTTCATTCCTGGAAAAACCTCTTCTCCCATATTCTTCAGTTTTTCATAAGCTTGTACATTCGACATGGATTTCGGGTTTTTATAGTACTTTGAATCTTTCATGGATCTTGAAATTACTAACTTTTCTGGACTTACTTCCCCATTTTTTATTGCGTTGATTATTTTTACTGATTCTTCTTTAGCTCCTTTAATATCATTGTTTAAAATTAGCTCGAATATTTTCATCAATGCTTCACTTTGAAGATCAAAGCTGTCAGTACGCCTGGTCTCATAGCCCCTAACAATTATTTCGCCTTTCTGTGAGGCAGGATATACTATCCTTCCTACATATCTTTTTTTTGCTCCGTGTGAGAAAAATGGCTCTAATACATTCTGAAACTCAAAAGTAAGCATCTCTTTGGCTGATATCTCCTTAGAAATGCTCTCTCCGAACTCTATTGTCTTTTCTAAATCATCATATATAGAGCGGAAAAAAACACTATCTGTATCTCCATATATTACAGATATCTTTTTTGATTCTAACTCCTGGATTATCCTTTTTACCGTCTCTCTTGCAAACGCAGTGATGCTGGCACCTATATTTGTATTTGTAAATCTATAAAACGAGGATGCAAATACACCATAAAACGAGTTCATCAAGATCTTTATTGCCTGCTGCACTCCATCGTAATGTTTTCTTGATTCTTCATCTGCATCTTTCATTTTTCTCTTTATTTCATCTCTCTGGTGCATAAGGTCTTCCAAAATTTTCGGTATTAATCCCTTCCTTTTTTCTGCAGATAAAAATTTTATGCCTGTAGGGCTAACTATGTCACCATCTTTATCTAATGTAGTAAAGCAGATATTGTATTTTATTATCACTGATGGGTACATAGACTTGAAATCCAGTACGCATACCCAGTGATATAATCCAGCATTGATTGTATGTACATACCCACCTTCAATTCGCTCCTCGTCACCTCTATCTTTCATTAATGGTACTGCAACATTGTTTCTATCTGCTTCTCGGATCAATATAGAATCAATAAGCGTAGAATTTCCACTGTTCAAAGCATCATCAAGAGGAAGCATAGATACTGTAGAGATATCCATATATTTTTCGAGAGTTTTCAGCTTTTCAAATATTTTTAAGGTTAGTATAGAATCTTTAATACAGTACTCTATCACTTTTTTCTCATTATTTTTCCATTCTGTATCAATCTGTGTTCTATTTACATCCAGTTTCTCTTCTCCTAATAACTGCTTTGAAACTGCATTTAAACTTTCTTGTTTTGGTCTTAGTTCTTTTTTAACGCTCCACCATGTATCTACAACTACCCTTCCATGAATCCTCCAGAACTGGTTCATGATCCTCTGAGGCTTAGATTTATCACGCCCTATTAAAAATTCTATGCCTTCTTCTTTAGCCCTCTCCAATAAGTAAGGAAGATCATACCCATCTATATTATATCCCGTAATAACATCTGGGTCTTCTTTAATTACATATTTTATAAAATTTTTTAATATCTCAGCATTTGATCCTTCAAAAGTACTGCTTTTAATATTATCATTTTCTTTAATTGTTGCAGCTATTGTAAATATCTCTTGTTTTTTTAATGAGTTTTCAATATCAAAACTCAATACTTTAAGCACAGGTTTGAAATCTGGAATATTTGTAAATTCTTTTGCATCTATAACTATGTCTACTGAATATTTATGCTTGAACTGTTCAGTCACTTCGTCTCCTTTAACTTTGATGCAAGATGAGAGATTCATGTCATATATAAAACGATGATGAAATGGTATGTCTGCTGCAAGCACTTCACAGTAGTTTTGAAGCTCATTTCTATAAGCAGGTACCTCCCAAGGATGCTTTATAGTAACTTTTAAACAATCCTGATTTTTTCCATCCAGCCATAATTTTACATTCTTTATGCTGATCACGTTCTTGTCAGATTCCAGTCTTTTTCTAAGATCAGGAGAATTTGATGCCAGATAAAAATAAGGATAAAAACCGCTATATCTAACCAGTACAGAACGCTGATCATCACTTTTCCCGAACAACTCTACCACTACATTATTTTCATCTGAACGGTCGTAAGAACCTGTTAAGAGTCTTATGTTTATTTCCATTACGGTTTTATATATGCTTTTTACTGATATTTATTTTTCTGTTTACAATTCACATACTCAACTATGCAATAATTACAATTATATTATCATTTAGACAGAGTATTTTTACCATTAATAATACAATTTGCTTTCTATAAAAACGATAAAATAAAACAATTTTAGCAATATTTTACAATGGCATAAAGCATAGAAAAGTTTAATAATTACTACAATATTAATAATAAAATAGGAGTGCTGAAAAATGGTAGAAGTGGATAGGAGTCCGGATATAATATTTCCAAAATATAGATCAATTGTTAATGGAATTGTTCTCAATTGTCCTTTGAGAATATTTGATACTGATGAGGTATCTTTGGAAACATGTAAAAAATGCAAAAATTTCATAAGAGTTGAAGATAACAAAGTACTTTGCGCTGTTTCCTGGATCTAAACTCTTTTAAATAATGCAATGTATATTTTGGAGTTTTCTGGCGAACAAAAAACAATGCCTTTAGCTGAGTTAAGAGGCATACTTGAAGGAGAAAATATCAGGTACAATTATTTTGCAGATTTCCCTGTTTCTGTTTTTTCTGATATAAAAAATGTAGAGAAAAGAGCTGCTTTTACAAAAACTATCAGTACCTATCTTTTTCAATCTGAGATTGATAGTATATTAGGCAAAATGAAAAATATAGATTTTAATGCTGAGTCATTTGCAGTTAGGATAAAAAACTACAGCACAAAAAATGTAGACACCAGAGCTCTCGAAAAGAAGATAGGTGGAATATATTATAAAAAAGTGAACTTAAAAGACCCAGAAAAGGAAATAAGAGTTTTGATAACAAATGAATCCGTATACGCTGGATTTATGATCCATAATAGTTTTAATAAGAGCATTAGAGAAAGAAGAAATGAAAAACGACCATTTCGTACAAATTTGTCATTGCCACCCAATTACGCACGCTTTTTAGTGAATTTAGCAAGAGTAAAAGAAAAAGATACAATTCTTGACCCATTTTGTGGTGGCGGGAGTATTCTGATAGAAGCAAGTGCTATGGGCATTAATGCCAATGGTACAGATATTGATATAGATATGGTACAAGGCGCAAAAAAGAATTTAGAACATTTTGCCCTAGATGCATCGGTGTACCATGGTGATGTTTCTAAAATTAGCGAATATTTTGGCACTTTAGATGCAATAGTAACTGACCCACCCTACGGTAGATCTGCATTTATAAACAAAGAGAATGTATCAGATCTTTATGACAGAAGTTTTAGAGAATTTAAAAAGCTGGTTAAATATGGTGGCTTTATATCTATAATTTTGCCGCATTATGATTATATTAAAATCGGCAGTCGATATTTTAAGTTAATAGAATATCATAAGTTAAAAGTGCATAGAAGTTTGAATAGATACTTCTGCGTTTTTAAAAACGTGCAAGATTAAGTTCCCTTTGCAAAGTGAAGAATCGGTAAGAACATAATTGTGAATATTCCTAAAAATATCCATCCTATCGTATAATTAGATAGGTCAACAATGTATCCAAAAAGAAAGGGACTGAACGAACCTACCAAGATCTGCACGCTGTTTATAAGCCCTATTGCCAATGGCAGATATTCTGGCTCTATTTCAGCATATTCTGCGGGCATGGCATATAAAATAGAGAAAACTATTACATCTAAAAAGCCAATTAGTATCACTATTGCAAAAAGGTTCACAAGATCAGAGAATGGAATTAATATAAACAGTACCCCTATAGATAATGCTGGTATGTACATAAATAGCTTTCTTTTCCCTAGTTTATCCGATAGTTTACCACCAATAGGACCACCTACAATGCCCATCAATAAGATCATTGAAGACATAACTCCAGCGAAGGAAGGAACTATATGCTTTATGCTTTCAGAGTAAGTAACCAGGAATTGTGCAGCAGTAAAATACGCTCCCCAGAACCCGGATAATCCTATTGCAAGTGCCCATACGCTTTTTGATGTCAGCACCATCTTGATCTTAGAATAAATTTCAGAATCAGCATCATTTTTTACATCTTTGGGAATTACAATAATGTTCTCAACAGTAGTGATCAGTCCGATTATCCCGCCCAAAATTAGGCCGATTCTCCAGCCCAGAGAGTAGGATATTATGGCCCAAACTAATATTGCAAAGCCACCACCAAAGTTAAATGCTCCATTATAAATGCCCATCACATATCCTTTATTCTCGCCTTTAAAAAGCCTGTTAAGTATCGGTATTATCGGCGCAAAATAGAATGCTGCGCCTATCCCAACTACAAATCTGAATAGCAGTAATAACTCGAAGTTTAAAGCTAATCCAGAAAATATTGAAAATAAAGAGATTAGCAAAAGTCCGGTCATCGCTGTATTCTTAGCACCTATTTTTGTAGAAATTATGCCTGCAGGAACTTGAAATATACCGGCTCCTAACATAAACACTGTTGGCAAAAGCCCTAATAGTCCCATACGCAAGCTGAATGTTGCAGATATTAATAAAAATGCAGGGGCAATATTGTACCAATTAAGTGCATATATTGCTCTAGAGAAGACTATCGAATAAATAGCCAGCCCGTTTTTAAGGTTCATCCAGTTCAGCAAATTAAAATTTGTATTAAATACTTCTGTTTTTATTTATACGTTTATTATGACTTCATTTGTTTATCAGAAAAAGGTGTTAAAAGTCAAATTTCTTTTGGGCAACAGAAAAAGTTTTAAGAATACTGACCGTATATCTTCTTACTGATAGAAATGGATGTTAAAGAGTCAACATTGCCGGAAGTAGGTACAAAATATCAGTTTGAGACTAGATTGGGAACTGTCTTTGTGATCTGTAAGTTTGACGGGGATAAACAGATTTATTTTGAAGATAAAAATGGTAAGCAAGCGGTGATATCGCTAGAAGATTCAGATGCAAAGATTTTGGGGGCTATATTGCTTGACATATATATAAACAACTTAAAAAATAAGATAAATGTCAGGGCTCCTAACAATGATGAGATTGATAAAATCAGTAAAGAGATAAAAGGATGTATAGGAATAATAAGAGATAGAAAATACTTAACACAAGAAAATCTAAAGATTGAAAAAGAGGATCTTATAATACTCAAGGAGTGATTTTATAGCTCATGGATTACTTTTTTTTAACTCTTGGTGTTATCTTATTATTATCACTTGTTGGAGGTTTATTTGCATATAAACTAAAACAGTCTCCAATGATTGGATATTTATCAATAGGGTTAATAGTAGGTGCTTTAGTATACATACCTATACTGACTGATCCAGTAAAAGTTCTGATCTATAATAGTTCTGTTATTCAGGATCTTTCACAGATAGGACTGATTATGCTGCTTTTCTTTATAGGGTTAAACATCTCACCAAGAAACTTCACGAGAATTGGAAAACTGGCGCTGGTCCTGGCAACCGTAGACCTTACAGTCACCATTTTTACAGGATTTATAATTGGAAAAATATTTAGGTGGGATTTTGCAGATACGTTGTTTCTCGCATTTATAATTAGCCAGAGCAGCATTATAATCACTGCCAAATCGATAGAAGACCTTAAAAGATTGACCACCACCGAGACAGAAACACTTCTAGCTACCTTAATTCTTGAAGATTTTATATCCATTATCCTTGTATTTTTCGCAAACGGGTATATGGTAACAAAAACAACTACGCCAGCAGCATTGTCTATTGAAACTGTTGGAATAATTGTATTGCTCTTGTTTTTTATCTTTTTAATGTTTTTTGCAATGCCTTTTTTGAAAAATCAGATTTTCAGAGCCAAAAATGATGAGTTTTTGATCATCTTTGCATTAAGTGCCCTCTTTTTAGTAAGTGCTCTTCTGAATGTATTCGGGGTCACGCCAGCCATCGGCGGGTTTTTTGTGGGTATGATTTTTTCTGAAACTAAGCTGGCTAAAGACTTTGAGCTCAAGTTGGCGCCTATAAAATACGCATTTGCTTCCATATTTTTCGTTACGTTTGGATTTATGATCAATCTGCCAGAATTAGTTTCACAATGGAATATCATAATTGTATCTACAATTTTTATTGTCATCGATGAGGTAATTATATTGAGCATTTTTGCATATATGTTTGGGTTCAGCTCTAAATCTTCAGTATTGATAGGAAGCGGAGCATTGCCCAGAACTGAAGGATCTGTAATATTTGCAAATATAGCGGTTTCTATATTCATAGCCTCGGGAGGTCTGATACTAACTAAGGCATATGTACTGGTTGCTATAACTGGTGGAATATGTATACTTACAAGCGTAGCTACGCCGTTCTTCCTTAGAAACACTGAATCCTTATCTAATGCTCTAACTAAACTTGTACCTAAGTATTTAAGATATTCCGGTTCTGTAATTTCCAGAACTTTAAAGCCTTTATTTTTCCCAAGGTACATTCCATTGAGATCGCATACTTACTCGGCTTTGATTGTATATATTGTAGCCTTTGCGTATATTGCATTTCTTCTATTTTATAATAGCATGTTACACATTTATGTGTACATAGGCGTCCCTATACTGCTTTATTTTATTTGGTGGGCAACTAAAAATGCGATCAGGCCTATTATCCATAACTCTCAATATTTAAATATTGGAATGAACAGAAAGAGTGGCCTGCATATACAGAGAATTGTAACTCTGACAATAACTGTCCTGATGGGCATGATCATTGTTATTTCAGCTTTATGGAACTTTAACTGGATCTATGCTCTTGCCGTAATATTTTTTGCAGTACTTTATTTGCAGGCAGAATACTATTATTTCTATATTAAATCCAGTGTCAATAGCATTACTTCATCTTAGCCTTAATTTAGATTTTTCATTATTTTGTGGATTTCTGGTTCTTACTATTGAAAATATCCCTGCAAAAACAAGAAGAATTATGCTTACAAAAAGTGCATAATGTATACCTGTCATGAACTTTGACGAAACTTTTCCGTTAAGTTTACCTAATCCCAGAAATACTTCAAAAGCAACATATCGTGGTACTGTTGCTGCTGCTACTGTTATCGTTATCACATAGCTCATAAGAGTACCCATATTAGTAAGAGTTCTGAGCAGTCCTGAAATAGATCCGTAAATTTTTTTTGATGCTCCAGACATCACTGCACTGTTATTGGAAGGCCAGAACATAGATCCGCCAAAGCCAGAGATCATGGAGCCTCCAATGATAAGGTATATTGAACTTGTCAGGTTCAGTAAAAAGTATACCGATACTCCTGCCGCCATGAAAAATATGCCTGTTGTTGCCACTAATCCTGCTCCAATCCTATCAGATAGCCTGCCCATCAATGGAGCAAGCATACTTGCCAGAACATATCCAGGAACCAGAAGAAGAGATGCATACAGTGGCGTGAAACCCCTGATTCCCTGCATATACATTATCAGTATGAATATCACTGACAAATACCCAACTGCCTGTAAAAAAGCAGCCATCAGAGAAAAGGTTAGTATGCGCTCTTTAAATGCGCTCAATTCTATTACTGGATCTTTAACCTTCAATTCTGTAAATATGAATGGAATTATCAATAGCAAGCCAATGACAATAATGATCATATTAAATGCTGACAACCCGTTTCCTGCTATATCAATAACTCCGTATGAAACAAGCCCCAGCAAAACTATTAACATTGCTGTCCCGGCATAATCTATTTTTACGTTGGTTCTCCTGTTATCTTTAATATATTTAAGTGCTATCACAAATCCGATCAAACCTATTGGAACATTTATATAGAAAATATATCTCCACCCAATTAAAGTGGTTATTACGCCTCCAAGCACAATACCAACTGTCCCGCCAATATTCCATCCCATGCTCGTTATTCCAAAAGCTTTTCCTCGTTCATTTGGAGGAAAATGATCTGCTACTATCGCACTGCTATTAGCCTGTATTAAAACCGCTCCAAACCCTTGAAACGCCCGCATGACAATGAGAAAATCAACGTTAGGAGATGCACCAGCCGCGGCAGAACCCGCTATAAATACCAAAAATCCAATATTGAATATTCTCCCTCTTCCAAAGATATCCCCAAGCCTGCCCATCTGAGTGGTCAAGGCCGCGAGAAATAGGAGATATATTAATATTACCCAGATAGTGTCAATAAATGGTGCGTTTAAACCAACGGTCAAAGTTGGCAATGCGAGTATTACTATCGTTGTATCTACAGCAGACATAAGGGTGCCAATAAGTACGCTTAATAAAATCCAGTTCCTGTTTTCAGCCATAAGATCACCTTTGGAGTCGGATCACTCCCGCGGAGTCGGAACACTCCAGCGCCAAAAACCTTTTGCTTGAGAGCTATCCTTGCAACATTGCATGGCTTATAAAGGCTGGCATTGGTTATATTTCCATACTCTATTTCTACTTTTCGCTTACACCGTAGAAAGTTTTTTAAAATATATCAATATTACATTCATTGTGATAATAGCTATATCTGGAACTCCAGGAACCGGAAAAACCAGTGTTACTGAGCTTTTAAAAAATAATTATAAGGTTGTTCATTTAAATACTCTGGCAAAGGAAAAAGGGTGCTTGAAAGGATATGACAGAAAAAGAAAAGTAAGGATCGTGGATTATAAATGCCTGGATTCCAAAATAGATGACGTTCCAGATATTGTAATTGAGTCCCATTACGCACATCTTATGCGCTTTGACATTCTCATAATTTTGAGAACAAAACCGGATGTTCTCAGAGAAAGATTAGTTAAAAAGGGATTTTCAAAACAAAAAATTGACGAAAATCTTGAGGCAGAGGCGTTGGGAGTAATAACAGAGGAAAGCTTGGATTTTATGGATCGAGCATTCGAGATAGATACCTCTTTCATCACCGCACAGATGGCTGCAGATCTTGCACTAAAGATCATAGTTGAAAGACCGGATGAATACAGGATTGGAAAAATAGACTGGAGCGAGGAGATTTTGAAATGGTATTAGATTCTTATAGAAAAAATGTGGATAGCATACTTGAAAAAATCGCAAGACCGTTTTTGATATTTAAACCAAACACTCTATCATGGGCAGCATTTGTTTTTGCAGTATTGGGAGGCTTATTTTTTTATGTTGGACACATCTACCTGCTACTATCTTTTTTGATGATACTCCTAAACACCCTCCTAGATGCAGTAGATGGCAAAGTGGCAAGGATGAGAAACTTGACTTCTAAACGTGGAGACTTCTTAGACCATTTACTGGACCGCTATGCTGATACGGCCATAATAGCCGGCATAATGTTTTCTGCCTATACTCAACCTGTCTGGGGGCTTTTAGCCCTTACCGGCATATATTTTACTAGCTATGCAGGAACACATGCTCTCGCAGTGACACACCAGAGAGATTATGGTGGATTATTGGGCAGGGCTGACAGACTTGTACTTTTGGTTATTCTTCCGATTCTGCAGTTTTTCAATATTCACCTTTACGCCTATTCCATTACCACGATAATAATGATCATAATTGGAGTTCTGGGAAACATTACTGCAGTGCAGAGATCATACAGAACCTGGCGCAAGATCTAAGTTGTTCTTTTTCTTCTTTATCTTGTAATACAGAACTGGATGAGTTAAAAAATCTTGAAGACATAATCTATCGTTCACTTCATATTTTACACATAACCCATAAGATTCCATGGTCTTGCATTTTGGCGTGGAATACTCTTTTCCTGATCTCTCACCTATTATGTGCGAAACCTGGTATTCAGTTAACTTTTCGTCAAAATCCGGCGCTTTTGTAAACAGCTGCATTATTTCATCCTTGCTCATTCCTATCTGATTCAAAAATGTTACAAGCGTAAATCTTGCTAAATGAGGAATATTTACACCACTCTCAATCTTTGACAAAATATCTTTTATGCATGGTGGCAGTGCATTTATCTCAAATTCACCTAACTCTGCAATATTGTATTTATTAATTATGCTATCTCTTAATTCTAATATTTCAGATAATTCACTTTTAAAATACTCTTCAATATCTATCTTTTGCTCTGATAATTTCTTAATCTCTTCTTTAAAAGTCTTTACAAAATATTCTCTTATAAACAGCGAAATCTTTTTTTTATCATCTTCTAAATTGAAAAGTACCATCCCATTTTCCAATTTCTGGGACACTAGCCTGTTTTTATCAGTAAAATCAGAAGAGATCATAATATATTTTAAAAAACTTATCTTTAAAATCGATCCTGCAAATTCATATTTTATGTTCCAGTTTTCTAATATGGACTTTATGATATCGTAATTTAAAATTTTATTTCCCATATCCAAGTTTTTTAAGACTGCCTCTTCAACTCTATCTCGCTTTAAATTTATGTATTTGCTAGTCAGAACAGGATCATTTACGCTCGACAAAAATATTTTTGAAATGATATACGCGTAAAAAATGCTATCCCCATCATAGCGCTTATAATCTAAATGATACTCGTTAGGATTAAGCGCATATTTTAATTCCTGGAAAAACAATGCTCTGGCATCCCTGTACTCAGATCCCTGCAATAACGTTGATACCTCTAAATCCTTATAATTTTTAGCATACTCTCTTATGAACGGGAAATCTATTAAAACTTTATCAACACTCACAACACATAAAAGTCATTTCATATTAAAATACCTTTTTATTTCAAAAAAAACAATTAAGATAGATCTTTAGCATGGATCTGTGCAGATGTATATTTGAACGTTAGTAACTGTGGGCTGAATATCTCGCCCGAAGGCTTGACACTTACACCCCAGTCCTATCAAACTCTTCTTCTAAGAGCGCTCTTAACGGTGCCTCGTTTTTGGGCTTGCTTCGTGCTTAGATGCTTTCAGCACTTATCAATATATGGCGTGGCTACCCAGCAACTGCCTTGTCAGACAACTGGTAGACTAGTGGCCACGAACCCCCGTTCCTCTCGTACTAAAGGGTCCTTCCCAGCAGGCACCGACGCACTTCCATCGAAAAGCACCCCTACTGTCTCGCGACGTAGTGAACCCATCTCACGATTCCTTTTAATGGGCGAACAGCCCCACCCTTGGCAGCTAATACACCACCAGGATAGGAAGAGACGACATCGAAGTAGCAAACCGCCGGGTCGATATGAACTCTTGCCGGCGACGACTCAGTTATCCCTGGGGTAACTTCTCTCTTATCACCCGCCCCCACTAATGGGGACTGGGTGGTTCGCTAGACCCTACTTTCGTATCGCGGTTAATTATTGTTCTTAACCGCGTCAAGCCAGCTTTTGCTCTTATACTCAACAATGGATTTCTGACCCACTTGAGCTGACCTTTGGAGGCCCTTGTTTCCGTATTAAGGGCGTGGCGCCCCACCCAAACTGCCCACCTATCGTTGTCCTTTTGTTAAAGTTAGCAATATAACCTCGAAAGGGCGGTGTTTCATCATTGCCTCCAGTCAAGCTTGGACCTGACCTTCGACGGCTCCCGCCTACCCTACACAATCAAAGCCATATCACAGCAACAGGCTGCAGTAAAGCTCCACAGGGACTTCGCTTTCAGATGGAAGAGATTGGATTGTGCACCATTAAATTGATTTCACGGGACTCAACCCGGGGACAGTGGGACCCTCGTTGAACCTTCATGCAAGCCGCCAATTAAGCGGCTAGGTATTACGCTACCTTAAGAGGGTCATAGTTACCCCCGCCGTTTACCGGTCCTTCGCTCTCTTGTACGAGATTTTCAGATACCGGCACTGGGCAGGTTTCAGCGGCCATACATATGTTTACACACTTGCGGCCACCTGTGTTTTTGTTAAACAGTCGGAGTCCCCTTGCCACTGCGACCTATTTTTTCTCGAAATAGGCACCCCTTCTTCCGAAGGTACAGGGCTATTTTGCCGAGTTCCCTCGGGTTGATTGTTCCCACACGCCTTGGGCTTCTAACCCAGGGGCACCTGTGTCGGTTCTGGGTACGAACGTGAACTTGACCTTAAGAAACTTTTCATTGGCTCTGGGAATGAACTAAACCCACCCTAGGCGGGCTCACATTCTTTTCTTCCACTTCTCGTTATTACAACACTCCATAGAATTCAAGAATGCAAAAGATTAGACTAGACCTCTTAGTCTATCCCAAAACGTCATCTCTTAAACGAAACATTCACGGGGCTGGAATATTAACCAGCTTCCCATTCGATCAATTCCAATTAGGATTGACCTTAGGATCGCCTTACTCTTGGCTGACGAACATTGCCAAGAAACCCTAAGCCCCTTCGGCGGTGCCGAATCTTACGACACTTTGCTGCTACTTACGCCAGGATCCACGTTACTATTAGGTCCACCCCTCTTTACAGAGAGACTTCTACCCTAACAGCACGCCCTCCTACCGGATCACTCTTTTGAGTGCCCAAATGTCTCGGTAGCTGACTTAGTCCCGTCCATCTTCGGGGCCTAAACCCTCGATGGGTGAGCTGTTACGCACTCTTTAAAGGGTGGCTGCTTCTAAGCCAACCTTCCCACTGTTTTAGGGTTCAAACGCCCTTTGCATTACATTTAGTCAGCATTTTGGGACCTTAACATTTGTCTGGATTGTTCTCCTCTCGGGTATCAAGCTTATCCCGATATCCCTAACTCCTCACTTCTCAGGTGATAATATCTTCGGAGTTTGAAAGAAAAGCGGAACCTTTCGGTTCTTAACTTCTCCATCGGTGGCTCTACGACATTATCTACCTCCATGAAGGCCTACCTGCGGGTAGTCTCGGAGGGAACCCGCTATTGCCAGCCTAGATTGACCTTTCACCCCTAGGCCCAGGTCAACCGAACGAGTTGCACATCAGAACCGGGTCGGTCCTCCACCCAGCTTTCGCTGGGCTTCAACCTGCCCAGGCCTAGATCGACTGGCTTCGGGTCTCCCGCTATTGACTTTAGGCGAGCACACCTCGTTCCTCACTTCATTGCGAAGTTGCGAACCTGTTGCTTTCGCTACGGCTCCTCTATTAAATAGATTAACCTTGCCAATAACCAGAACTCCCTGGCCCGTTCTTCAACACGGAGGATAAGACATTAGTCAGGTTTTTATTATAAAACCTTCATTCCTTCCATGCCCTATCGAGTTATCACTATCTGGTTTCAGGGACTTTTCAACCCCCTGCCGGGGTACTTTTCAGCTTTCCCTCACGGTACTAGTAAGCTATCGGACTCGAAGCATATTTAGAATTAGATCTTAGTGAGACCCATCTTCTCGCGCGATATCCAACGCACGATACTCGGGATACTTCTTCTTGTAACTTGAACAGTTACGATTACAGGGCTGTAACCTTCTATGGCAAATCGTTCCAGATCACTTCATCTTCCTGTTCGAGGTATTAAAAAAAGTCCACACTCCACATCTCACTTCTCTTTCAAGAAGAGATTCGGTTTGTTCTGTTCCGCTTTCTCTCGCCGGTACTAACGGAATCTCGGTTGATTTCTTTTCCTTAGGGTACTAAGATGTTTCAATTCCCCCAGTTCCCGTTTCTCTAAAGAAACTACATTACTGTAAAGAAGTCTCATTCGGAAATCTTCGGATCTAAGGCTCCATGCGCCTACCCGAAGCATATCGCTGCTTGGCACGTCCTTCTTCGCGATTCGAGCCTAGCCATCCACCAGATAGTTTAGAGCAGCATCTGCACTAATCCATCTTGCCGATCTATCTTATGATTGGCTTCATCGAAATGAAATATTTCTAAGCCCTTCCCCGATGATATAGTATATTCATCGAGTGCATTTTTTAAGGTAAAAAAACCATAAGCTTTACCTATATTTAAGATTAACGCTTTCTTTTTTATACTGTCATGGCAGCCACTATTATTTTTTTCTCTATATATTATAATACCTTCTCAAATTTTCTATGAAAAACATTTATTTGACTTGCTAATCATCAGCTTTACATCTTTTGACTACTAAAAACGATCAAGATTTTTTTTTCTTTACCTGTTAACTATCAACTCTTCTGCTATTTTTGAGTCTATCAATAGTTTACCGATGCCTTTGGATATATGTAGGATATCACCCTTTTGAAGAGAATAGTCTCTCTCCTCATCTGAAATAATACGACTACTTAGGATCATTAATAATATAGATCCTGTTTCCTTTTTTTCCTCTACTTTTTTTATCTCTACTGTCTCTTTTGCCGGTGGTAAACCTATTTTCTTGACTGTTTCATATGTTTCATAAAATTTATTTGTTTCTAAAAAATTCTGAAGCCCTTCATAAAATAATTGCTCTTCTCCTGTTAAATTAATAATTTGTGCTCCTTTAGATATAAATTGGTTATTCAATATCTGTAATGTTATCTTTTCTAACCTTAATTTTACAAGCTCTTTGTAAATATTTTCAATATTAGATAGCCGCTTTAATAAATTACCATATTTCTCATTTTCCTGCTTTAAAAAGGTGTCTTGAATTTCGTTCCTGAGTAATATTATTTCTTTTTTTACATTTTCATAAAAATTATCTGGTATTTTAATTAATTTCTTCGAATTTTTCTCTTCTATTTTTAAATCATACAGTCTATCTATAATATTATTCTCCATTATGTTTTGATATGCTTTTTAACTATTTTAATTTTTTAGAACACTTTTTGCCAAATTTTCATTGCTTTAAAAAGATCTGACTTACCTACCTATACTTTTTGCCTTTTCAGTCATTCTCTATCGGTTTATTTGTGCTGTTACGGCGCAGTAAAATCAACCATGTTTATTTAACTGCTCCCTCCTACCCACACAAATATGTTACCTTAGCTCAATTCTGTTCCCAATATTCAATTCTCAAGATCTACCTTTTCGATAAAATTTTGCTTTTTGCTACTGAATCAACGTAAATATTTATAATGGCAATATTCTGTTCACGTAAAATTTGAATAGAAACTTTTATATACTACTACGAATTACAACCATTTGCCTATTTTTATTAGAGAAATAGGGAAAAACGAAAAAGGATGTAATAAATATGGAAGGAACAACGAAAATAAAAGATCTAACACCTGATTCTAAAAGAGTTAATGTGTTAGCAAAAGTAGTAAGCATCGGCGAAACGAAAGACATACAAACCAGATTTGGCGAGACAAAAAAATTGACAGAAGCCGTATTGGGCGATGATTCAGGATTGGTCACCATGACATTATGGGGAGATCAGATCGGCATTATTGCACCATCAGACACTGTAGTAATAGACAATGGATACACCTCATTAGTAAGAGGACATCTAAGGCTAAATATTGGGAAATATGGAAATATAAAGAAAGCAGAAGAGACTATAGAGACTATAAATAATGAGAATGATATGAGCGCTCAAGAGCATGAGCAGACATTTAGACATAACAATAAAAGATTCCAAGGGAATTATAACTCAGGCAGCTCAGGAAACAATAATAATAGAGGAAAAAGAGATTTTAGGCCAAGAAGACAATTCTAAGTAATCCTCTTTTTTTTATTTTTTTAGAAAGTTTTTTTTATTTAATACTATTATAGTTATTTATGAAAATAGTAGCTGGTTCTGCATCTAGAAATATTGCTAAAAATCTTGCTGAAAAACTTAAAACTGAAATTGCACACACAGAAATAAAGAGGTTCCCAGATGGAGAAGTATATATTCGATTGTTTGAAAATCTGGATGACCAAAATGTTATTTTAGTGCAGAATACTTATCCTGATTCAAATATTATAGAGCTTTTATTATTACAAGATGCAATTAAACAGTACAAGATAAAAAAATTGATAACGGTGATACCATATTTTGGATATGGGAGACAAGATAAAAGATTCAATGAGGGGGAGCCTGTAAGTGCCAAATTAATGGCAAAAATATTACAAATGAACAGTGATGAAATAATTATCGTAAACTTACATGCTAGCGATACGCTAAAATGGTTTGATATCCCGGCATACGAAGTCAGAGCTGAATATGCTCTGGCAAAGTACCTAGAGCGATTTAAGCCGGATATAATCATATCGCCTGATAAAGGGTCCATAGAACGTGCTAAGTATGTAGCAGATCTTCTGAATGTGAGATATGATTATTTCGAGAAGAAGAGAATTAGTGGAGATAAGGTGGTTATCGAGAAAAAAGATCTTGACATTCAAGGTAAAGTAGTTGCAATTGTGGATGATATGATCTCTACTGGAAGCACGATAATTGCAGCTGCACAGATTTTAAGAGAGCAAAAAGCAGAAAAGGTTGTGGTGGGATGCATACATGGAGTATTTGTTAATAATTCACTTCAGAAATTAGAAATGTATGTAGATGCTATAATATCTACAGATACTATTGAAAATGAAAAATCAGTAGTGACTGTAGCAGATCTTATTTATGATCAAATAATGAAAAATAATTTAAACTAATAGATATTTAAGGTAAAAGAATGTGGAAAAAATGAAACTGAAAATATGTCAAACTCATGGCCCTTTCAGAGGGGAAAATTGCCCGATCTGCGGGCAGGAAGGAAAATTTCTGTTAAATGATTGGGAAACTGACGCGGTAAGTAGAATGTTAACTGGTATTTTAAGGCATTTCCCGGATAAGTTTAATTTAAAACTTGATGAACATGGATGGGCTAGCATAAATGATGTTGTAGAGGCAATTAAAAAAAGACATCCTAGATTTATGTGGCTAAAACCTATGCATGTTGAATATTTTATAATGACCGACCCAAAGGGTAGGTTCCAGCTTGATGTAAATGAAAAAAAAGTTAGAGCTGTTTATGGCCATTCTATAGATGTAGATCTCACCGATTTGCCAACTGACAAAATTCCTGAAAAACTCTATTTCCCTACTACGGCTGAAGAAGAAGAGTTTATTTTAGAGATAGGATTAAAACCAGGCGAGAGAAGATGGGTACATTTGAGCAAGACTTATGAAGAAGCGTATATAGCAGGGAAACATAGAACTGACGATCCAGTAGTATTAGAGATAAACTCCAAAGATGCTCAGGAAAACGGTATAGTTTTTTACAGAGCTGCAAAAACGATATATATAACAAAAGAGATTCCTGTCCAGTTCATAAAGCATGCTAGAAAAAGGAAAATTGAAGTGCCTGAAGAAGAATTAAAAATAATTCAGCAAGAAAAAATAAGGAAAGAAAAAAAAGAGAAAGAGAAGCTTCTTAAAAAAGACAGATATAAAGAAGAAGAAGATTAAAGGGCCGATAGATCAGCTGGTAGATCGCCACACTTGCAATGTGGAGGCCTGGGGTTCAAATCCCCATCGGTCCACTCCATCCAGATCCACTGGTTTTTGTACCGTCAGAAAAAAGTTCAATTTTCTCACTTCGTTTATGGCATCATTTTGATTTGCATGCAAATATATTTGTGTGGATGACAGCTCTTCATGGCCCAATAACCTTGATACGTAAAAAATTGATACTCCTTGCCTTAACAGTTTTGTGGCATATGTATGCCTGGCCATATGCGGATGAAACTTGACCCCAGCCTTTAAAGCCACAAGCTCACAGCGTTTTCTGAAATAATCATATGTCATCTTGTGTGTTTTTGAGGTAAGATATTGTGATCTTTTTCATACACACCATAGTATAGAGTATACTTAAAGGTGTATAAATACTTTTTGTAGTATAGTCTATACTTCATAATACAAAGGGATATAAATCGGTTAATGTATACCTTATAGGGTATAGGATGATAAAAAGCCTTGAAGGACAGCAAGGAATTCTACGTCTGCTAATTTATTTATCTAGTGTTAATGAAGTTAATTTTCAGAGAATAGTTTTTGAAACTGACATTTATGATCGCATTTTGAGACTAAGTCTTGAAAAATTAAAAGAGTTAGGGCTTGTTAAAACAAGAATCGATAACTCATCCTATCCACCAAAGAACATGATCAGCTTAACTGAGAAAGGCAAAAAAATAGCTGAATACTTGAAAAATATTGAAGAGGTGTTGAAAAAATGAATGAAAAATATATTGTAAAAAAAGGTCGTGCTAAATATTTTTTATATACGTACAAAGATGAACCTGAGCTGGAAAAATTAGTTAAAGAAAATTATAAAGATATTTTCGGAGAAAATTGTATATGGTTTGAAAAAAAGAAGGAAATTACAAGTGCCATGGGAATAAGTTCAATTC